>JANYCL010000048.1 GCA_025360355.1 Sphingobacteriaceae bacterium | reverse complement strand
TAAGGAATATTATTTGTTTTTATAAATGCTTTTACATCTTCTGTTGTCCAATTTAATAAAGGATGAATTTTTACTATTTTATTTGCTTCATCCCACTCCACTTGCTTCAGATCGTTTCGGTTATCGGATTGCTCTGAACGAATTCCGGTTATCCATATGCTGTGTCCTTTTAATGCGCGCTTCAAAGGCTCTACTTTACGAATGAAACAACATTCTTTTCTGTTCTCAATTGATTCGTAAAAACTAAGCGGACCTTTTGTAGAAACCAATTTTTCAATGGATTCCGTTTTTGGATAATAGGTTTTTATTTCCTTTTTATATCTGTCGCGTGTGCTGTTGAAAACAGAATAAGTTTCCGCAAACAAACGACCTGTATCTAAAGTAAAAATTTCTATTGGCAAATCCTTAGAAAAGATCAAATGCGTGATGACTTGGTCTTCGTAACTTAAACTTGTAGAAAAAACAATTTTCTCATCTGTTACTGTTGAAATTGTCAAAAGGATTTCTTCAGCTGATCTGCCTTCTATTAAATTTGATATGTCGGTTAGTAGTTTCACGCAGAGACGCTGAGTTCGCAGAGTTTTATTTTAATGCTTGTAATATATCGTTTAAAATATCTTCTTTATTTTCCAATCCAATTGAGATGCGAATTAGTCCCTGAGTAATTCCAACAGACAATCTTTCCTCTTCGCTTAACTTACAATGCGTTGATGATGCAGGATGTGTTGCAATTGTTCTTGCATCACCAAGGTTTGGAGAAATTTTTATCATTTGTAATTTGTCCATGAACTTTTTTGCCGCCTCATAACCGCCTTTAACTGTAACGGTAATAATTCCGCCCCCCGCTTTCATTTGCTTTTTTGCAATTTCGTAATGCGGATGTGACTTTAAAAAAGGATACGAAACATTTTCAAAATCTCCATTTTTTTCTAAAGCTTCCGCAATATACAATGCGTTTTCGCAATGACGATCCATGCGTAATGCTAAAGTTTCTAAACTTTTACTTAGTACCCAAGCGTTAAACGGACTCAATGAAGGGCCCGTTAATCTTCCAAATAAATAAATTTCGTTTATCAGTTCTTTTTTGCCGACAACAACTCCGCCTAATACACGGCCTTGTCCGTCCATATATTTAGTTGCCGAATGAATTACAAGATCCGCTCCATATTTAATAGGTTGTTGTAAATAAGGTGTTGCAAAACAATTATCCACAATTAAAAGTACTTTATGTTTTTTTGCAATGGCTGCCACAAATTCCAGATCAATTAATTCTATTGCAGGATTTGTTGGTGTTTCCAAATAAATAAACCGCGTTTCCGGTTTTATTAATTTTTCTATTGCGTTTGGATCCTTAATATTAAAATAAGAATGTGAAATATTTAGTTTTGGAAAATATTTATTCAGGATAGCATGTGTTGCGCCAAACACTGAAGAACACGAAACAATATGGTCGCCCGACTTTAGCAAAGCCATGAACGTTGTATAAATTGCCGACATTCCGGAAGCAGAAGCAACGCCGGCTTCCGCGCCTTCCATTAAACAAACTTTATTTACAAATTCATTATTGTTAGGATTTGTATAACGGGAATAAATATAAGCATCGCTCTCGTCGTTAAACGCAGCGCGCATTTCTTCAGCAGTATCAAAAACAAAACTTGAAGTTAAATACACAGGAACCGAATGCTCGTTGTTTTCGCTGCGTTCTAGTTGTGCACGTATGGCTTGTGTTTCAAATTTTTTATTCTTCATAACATCCGCGTCTATTAATTAACGCTCACTTTATAACTTATTTTTGCTGTTGGTTCTAATGTTTTAGAAACAGAGCAATATTTTTCTATTGATAATTTTACAGCGCGTTCTGCTTTATCCTGATCAACTTCTCCTTTAATTTTAAAATGTAATGTAATATCCTTGTACAAAGAGTAGTCTTCAATTTTTACCCGCTCGCCTTCAACTTCAACATCAAACTCTTCTATGTTCTGTTTTTGTTTTTTCAAAATTAAAATAACGTCTATCGCACTGCATCCGCCTACCGCAGCTAACAATAATTGCATTGGACTAAATCCGCCTGCGTGTCCACCAATTTTTATGCCGCCATCCATATGAACCAGATTTCCATCTTCGTTCACTGCTTCCATGGCAAAATCATCATCCGTTCTTTTGATCTTAATTTTCATCTGATAAAGATACCTATTTTAGAATGAATTTACACCGTTCACGGTGGTATATTTCATGGTGTATTTTACCCCTGGATTGATGTATCTATATGCACTATGACTCATTAAAGCCGCTTCGTGAAATCCACACAAGATCAATTTCAATTTATTTTTATAAGTATTGATATCGCCAATCGCATAAATGCCGGGAATGTTAGTGCTATAATCTTCCACATTCACTTCAATGGCGCTTTTATCAATGTTTAGTCCCCAATTTTCGATCGGCCCCAATTTCGGACTCAATCCAAACAGTGGAATTAAATTATCTGCTTCAATGTTTTGTGTTTCGTTTGTTTTTGTATTCACAACCTTGACTTCTTTCAAAACCGTATCGCCATTCAATTCGCTAAGATTACTATTTAGCAATAATTTTATTTTTCCTGTTTCTGCTAATTTCAAAACTTTGTTTACGCTATCGGGCGCGCCACGGAATGCTTCGCTCCTGTGAACTAAAGTAATTTCCTTTGCAACATCGGCTAAAAAAACAGTCCAGTCCAATGCGCTATCTCCGCCACCAGCAATTACAATTTTTTTATCGCGATACGTTTCCGGATCAAGAACCATATATGAAACGCCTTTTCCGTTCTCAAACTTTTCAAGATCTTTTACTTCCGGTTTACGCGGCTCGAAACATCCGAGTCCGCCAGCAATGACAACTACTTGTGCACTAATTTTTGTTCCCATATTTGTTGTAAGAATAAAATCACGTTCGCCAATTTTTTGTAAAGATTCAATTCTTTCTCCTAAAGTATAAGTTGGATGAAAAGGTTCTGCTTGCTTTTTTAAATTCTCTATTAATTCCTGTGCCAATATTGTTGGATAGCCCGGAATATCATAGATTGGTTTTTTAGGATAGATCTCCGAAAGCTGTCCTCCTACTTGTGGCAAATAATCAATTAAATGACAACGCATTTTTAAAAGTCCTGCTTCAAAAATTGAGAATAATGCTACGGGTCCTGCGCCAATGATGGCTATATCTGTTGTGATCATATTAGAAAAATAATCTTTTTAAACTTGCAATGATCACAATTATTCCTACCAATATCATAACTGTTTTAGTTGGGATCTTATTTGTAAGATAAGCCGCAATAGGTGCTGCAATAACTCCTCCAATAATTAATCCTGCAATAATATACCAGCCGCTTAAACCAATTAGTGTAAAGAAAGTTATTGAGCTTGCTAATGAAACAAAGAACTCTGCGAGATTTACTGAGCCGATCGTGTAACGCGCGTTTCGTCCGCCAGCAACTAAGGTTGAAGTAACAATGGGTCCCCAACCACCACCGCCAACAGAATCTAAAAATCCGCCAACTAAGGCTAATGGAAAAATACGTTTGATTTTTTCGCGTACTTTATCTTTCTTAAGTGCTTTGAAAATTATTATCAATCCTAAAATTATTGTATAAATGGAAACAACCGGTTTCATAATATAATTATACTCACTAAAAGATGATAAAATATACGCTCCTAAAATTGCGCCTAAAACACCAGGAAGTAAAAGACTGCGGAATAATTTTGTGTTTACGTTTCCAAATTTTAAATGCATTAATCCGGAAACTCCGCTGGTAAAAACTTCAGAGGCATGTACGCTAGCGCTTGATGCAGCAGGAGGAACTCCAAGCGATAATAAAAATGTTGTCGCTGTTACGCCGTAAGCCATTCCTAGCGCGCCATCGATCATTTGGGCAGTAAATCCTGCTAAAATAAAAAACAAAATACTTGAGTCTACACTTTGGACAAGTTCATTAACATAACCTCCCAGAACATTCGGTGGTAAATAAGCGCATAACAAATACCCAACAAAAATTAAGATCGGCGTGGTAATGCTATACAACCAGATCCTGCGTTTACTGATCTTTGGTTTTTGTTTTATTCCTTCTTTAGCAAGGACAGAAGTAATTTCGTTAAGCTGATTTACTTTTTGAGTAAAATCTCCTTCTAAATATTTTCGAATCTGAACAAGATTATCTACGGCATCATTAATTTCATTTGGTATAGATTCGTCCAGAGTCTCTCTTAAACGTTTAGCAAGCGTTGGTGATTTTCCATTGGTTGAAATGGCTATTTTCACTTGTCCTTTTTGAACTATCGATCCCAAATAAAAATCACATTGCTCAGGAGTGTCTGCAACATTCGTCAGTAAATTTCTTTCCTGCGCCAAATGTTTGATCTCTAAACTGGTTTCTTTATTATTTACAGCCGAAATAACAAAATCAATTTCATTCAGATCAGTTTCTTCAAACGAACGTTGATGAATTGTTAAGTTTGGATGCGTTACGCGGAACTGTTTGATCTCATCGCTAACTTGCGCCCCCACCAATGTAATTTCTGTTTTCGGACTATTATTTAAAATAGCAGACACTTTTTCGTGAGCTACTTTTCCGCCTCCGACAATTAGCACCCGGAAATTCTCGAGCTTTAAAAAAACCGGAAATAGTTTATTTTCTGTTTGTGTGCTCATAATTTTATTTTATGTACAATATTTAATCTTATTACACTTATTTTATCGAGTGTTGTTCCGTTTGATTCTTGTTGCCAGATATAAATAAATTGAGGTTGTAGAGTAAAATTTTTATTAAGCTCAATGTTTAATCCGGCTGACAATCTGTCCTGATCAAAATAATTATATTTTATTTCCTTTCCCGCATTGATCATTATTTCGTTTCCTAATGTTAAGTAAAGCGCTTTTTCGTTTTTTGAAGCAAGCGGAAATTGCAGATCAAATTTATACCGGAAGCGCCAGTTATAAGTATAATCGTTAATAGGTTCTCCGCTTTTCAATTTTTGATTGAAGCGTTCTTCTATTCTGAAACGCTGAATTACTTTCAGTTTTTTATACTTTTCTGTTAAAGCAATTTCTTGCCACGGACGCCATTCGCCTCTTGTTGCAACATCACTATAATAAAACCGAAAGTGTGCAACGCCAACCGTTACATTAACTTTATCATTTATCTTTCGTGATAAGCCCGTGCGGGCAAGCGCTTGTGAGTTATGCTCGTACCAATCTTTTGTCCGGAACTGGAAATCAGAATTTACCGACCATTTTTCGTTGAGAATGATATTACTGTAATAACCACCCCACAATTGATTTACTTTTTTAATTTGTCTTGCTGATTCCTGGGAGAAACCTTTCAACCCAAGAACCGCAAGCGCAAAAACTAGTTTTGTTTTCATAAATATCTTTCCTCCTTGTTTTAGTTTAAAGAGTAATTCCATTCGCGGATAAGCGAAGGATAATATTTATGAAATTTCACAACTTCACCAATTACAATTACTGCAGGAGATTTTATGTTTTGATCAGCGACTTCATCAACAATATTTCCGATTGTTCCTAAAGCAACATTTTCATTTGCCAAAGTTCCGTTTTGAATTATGGCGACTAATGTTTCCTCTTTCCCTTCTTTTTTATAGATCTCCGTGATCTCTTTTAATTTCGATAATCCCATTAAGATAACAACTGTCGCATTTGTTTTTGCAGCTTGCGCAACATCTTTTGACAAGCGTCCGTTCTTAGTTGTTCCTGTAATTACCCAAAAACTTTCGCTGATCCCTCTGTGTGTAACCGGAATTCCGCTTAAACCGGGAACACCAATTGAACTTGATATTCCCGGAACCACAGCGGTCTCTATATTAAAAGCTTCTGCATGTTGTATCTCTTCGCTTCCGCGTCCAAATACAAATGGATCGCCGCCTTTTAATCTTACTACTCTTCCATGAGTAAATGCAAAATCGACAATTAAATTATTAATTTGTTCTTGCGTGTATTCGTGTTTGTTCTTTCTTTTTCCTACATAAATTTTCAATGCATCAATTGGTGCATATTTTAATATTTCTTTATTTACTAATGCATCATAAAGAATTACGTCTGCTTCACTTAAAGCGTTGATCGCTTTTACGGTTATTAATTCTGCATCACCGGGACCGGCGCCTACTACTGTTAATTTTGGATATATTATTTCTTTGCTCATTTTATTATCGTTTAATTTCTGTTTGATTTTTCACCGCGCACCCTCTTACATGAAAAAGAGGGGCGGGTGATTTATTTATAACTGTTTACGTTCCGGGTTTGAGTACTTAGCTATATTAACCGAAACAGTAATACAGCTATAGCATTATCATACAGCAACAACAATATTTTAAATGAGTGCGCTTTTTCATACTAGATTTGATTGTCTAATTTGTTTTACCGTTTGTAAAAATTCTTTGGCTTCTATATAATATAATTCGGCGAATTGTTTTGTTGGTTCATTCTGATTGATCTGCAAGATCAGTTCTTTAAAACTAGTTTCTACACTCAACTCTTTCGTTTCAACAAAATATTTATCAAAATCATTTATAACTCCGTAATGTGTATTCACATGAATTTCTTTGTCGAGCAACAAAGCTTTAGCTCCGTTAATAAAAGAAGCATAGGTATAATAAATGCTATCGCCCCATTGTTCATTCCCAAAAGCTTCTGCACTTAGTTCCAGTTTTTCTTCCGCTTCAAAAAATAATGTTTGCACAAGATCAATTACCACACCGGCACATTCACCAACGCCAATTGCCGTTTGAAATTTTTCATCTGAACCCCAATCCAAATAGTCGTTTGGCTGAAGAGTTGAATTATCTCCAAGTGGTTTTAACAACTGATAAAAATAATCTTTGCCTTGCTTATCGTAATAAGAATTAAAATATTCTCCTTCAACAGCATTCTTTTCAAAATCATCAAATAGTTTTCTTAAAACATCCGGACCGCGTTTGCTCGCTACTTTAATTATTTTATCAGAGATCCTTCCCGAACCATTTCCTAAAGTTCCGCCGCCTAATAAAACTTGTAATGCAGGAACAACATTTGTTCCAACCTTAAATGAACTTCCATGAAAACCAATTTGCGCAAGGCTGTGTTGTCCACACGCATTCATACAGCCGCTTATTTTTATTTTTATATCATGATTGTAAATTAGTTCCGGAAATTCGGCATAGATAACTTTTTCCAACTCAACAGAAATGTTTGTGCTGTTCGAGATCGCTAAATTACAAGTATCAGTTCCGGGACAAGCGGTAATGTCGCCGACCGAATCAAATCCCGGAGTGGCTAATTCCAGTTTGGTTAATTCATTAAATAAAAAAGGTAATTCTTCTGCAGAAATATCGCGTAATAAAAACCCTTGATTAATTGTTATACGAATATCCGTTGCATTAGAATATAATTTTGAAACGCGCGCTAATTCTCTTGCTTTTGATGTGGAAATATTTCCCAGTTGAATTTTAATATAAACACCGAAAGATCCTTTTTGTTTTTGTTCAAACACGTTCGTTTTAAACCAAACATCGTAAGCCGATTCATTTATTGCAGGAATTTCATTTGGCAATTGCGCTCTGAATTGAGGAACGGTTTCTTTTTCTTCGCTATCAATTTTATACTCCTTAACCAAAATCGCTTTTTCTTCTTCAGCAATTAATTTCAAAAATTCTGCAACGCCAATTTTATTAATTAAATATTTTATCCGCGCTTTGTGTCTGCTTGCTCTTTCGCCGTAACGGTCGAATACACGAATACTCGATTCAATGAATGGAATAATTTTATCTTCATGTAAAAAATCAAAAACCGTTTGTGCTAAAAAAGGTTGCGCGCCTAATCCGCCACCAATCAAAACTTTAAATCCACGCTGACCATTTTCTGTTTTAGGAATAAAACCAAAATCATGAATGTACGTAACCGCAGTATCTTTGTCGTTATTAGAAAAAGCAATTTTAATTTTCCTTCCTAATTCTTGTCCGAAAGGTTTACGCAAAAAATAACTGAACACTGCATAAGCGTGCGGAGAAACATCAAAAGGTTCATTCGGATCAATTCCTGCTTCAGCAGATGCTGTTACATTACGAACTGTATTTCCACAAGCTTCACGCAAAGTAATATCATCCTGTTCTAATTTCGCCCACAGCTCCGGCGTTCTGTTTAAACTTACATGGTGAATTTGAATATCTTGTCGTGTTGTTAAATGCAAATTACCATTTGAATATTCATCGCTAATATCTGCAATGCGTAATAATTGTTTTGAAGAAATTTTTCCGAAAGGCAATTTTATTCGGATCATTTGCACGCCTTGTTGTCGCTGACCATAAACACCACGTGCTAAACGAAGGCTCCGGAATTTTTCCGGATTAATATTTCCTTCGTTGAACTGAAGAATTTTCTTTTCCAGATCAATAATATCTTTTTCAACCAGCGTTTTTTTGCTGTTGCTTATATTTTCTATTTCTGTTCTGAAGCTTTGCATTCTTTTTTTCTTAACTATTCATAAATAAAAAACCCTTCTCGTTGTTAGCGGAAGGGTTTTGGTCTTATAGTCAATCGGTATTTATTTTACACGTATAAGTTCTCCCTTCAGCAAATGATCCTTGCAGCAGCACATCCACATCATCATAACATGAAGTAAAAAGAGACTCTTATTTAAATTGTTTTTCATTTTGATGGCACAAAGTAATGAATAGATTTTCGTTTCACCAAGAGAAATTTCAATTATTTTTTGTATCACATACTAATATAGTAGGAGATTATTACACAAAACTATTGATATTACTGCAAACCGTATTTTTTAATAAGTTTATTTTCGCGTCTTAAAATATCACTTAAACTGGTTTTAGAAAGTATTTTTATGCTTGCTTCGCGTACTTCCAATATCACATCCCGTAATCCGCACACATCTTCCCCAATACACTCCTTACACGGTTCATAAAAATTTAAACTCACACAAGGGAGTAATGCTATTGGGCCGCCGGTAGCTCTTATAATATTACTAAGCATAACTTCTTCCGGATGCTTGATTAAAACATATCCGCCACGGGCACCCATTGTACTATTCACATAACCGATCTTTTTCAGATCAACCATTATGGCTTCCAGAAATTTTCTTGGGATTTTTTCTGAATTTGATATTTCAGAGATCTTTAAGGGCCGGTGCTCACCATAGTGTTTTGTGAGTGCCAGCAAGGCTTTTATAGCGTATTTGGTTCTTTTCTGTAGCATGATTTAAACTTACGGGTTTAAATATACTACTATTTTAGTAGGAATTAAAATCTTCTTTAATTCGCCTTGTTCATTTTTTTCAAGCCAACTCTTAAACCAAGATTTGCGGTTATCAAAGGATTTTGTCCGTGATCCAAAAACATTTGAGTCGCTGTTACGCTTACTGCAGGATAGATCCAACTAAAAAATCCTTTATGATAGATCGGCTTAAAGTTATATCCTACCTCTATGTCCGCCCCACTCCTGTGAAAAATTCCTTGTGCGCTTCCCATTGCTGATTCCATTGGGTGATCCATATAAGTCATGTGTCCAACTTCATGATGATGGGCAAATCCTCCGCCAATAAATAAACCTGAATTAAAATTATATCTGTAATTAAAAGTGATCGGACCAATTATTGCCATGTTCGATACATTAAAAAGCTCTTTAGCTTTAATATCGATGCTGCTGTGCTGGTTTAAAAACACGCCAAGTCCGCCGTAAACTCCCGTTACGAAAGAAGTGTTTTGCGTGCCGTTTGCCAAGCCGGCTTCTAAATAAATTTTGTGATTGTTGTTTTGACCTTTAACAGTATGCACAATTATCATTGTACATAGCACTATACTTTTTTTTGCTTTCATAGTTATATGATTTATAAAGTATAGGTGTTTTCATAAGGGGTTAAGGTGTTTCTTATACAACTATACGCCAGCAGTTGATTAAAGGTTAGGTGTGGTTTGCAAAAAAGTGTTAATTTCAAACTTTAAACCAAATCGTATGCCAGTCATTCTCCCTGTAAAAGGTGTTAGTCCCGAGTTCGGAAAAAATTGTTTTATCGCGCCCAACGCAACAATTGTTGGTGATGTAATTATTGGTGATGATTGTAGCATTTGGTTCAACGCAGTTGTCCGCGGTGATGTAAATAGTATCCGCATAGGAAATAAAGTAAACATACAAGACGGCGCTGTATTACATTGCACCTACGAAAAAACAAAAGTGAATTTGGGTAATAATGTTTCGATTGGACACAACGCTATCGTTCATGGATGCAAAGTACATGATAATGTATTAATAGGAATGGGAGCAATACTTATGGACAACTGCGAAATTGGAAGCAATACAATAATTGCAGCAGGCGCAGTTGTAACAGAAGGAACGATTGTACCGAGCGGTTGTATCTTTGCCGGAGTTCCCGCAAAAAAAATAAAAGATATTTCTCAGGAATTAATTAAAGGTGAGATCGACCGCATTGCTAACAATTATTTAATGTATAGCAGTTGGTTCAAATAATATTCTAATGAAAATAATTATCACTGGAACAACCGGGACCGCAGGCGCTGAAACTTTAACACAGGCTTTGTTGGATAATGAGATTAAAGAAGTAATTGAGTTGGTTCGAAAACCCTCTGGTATTAAACATGCTAAACTTAAAACAATTGTCCACAACGATTTTTTGAATTACTCCGGACTGGAAGCGGTTTTCAAAAACGTTGATGCGTGCATTTGGTGTTTAGGAATTTCACAAACGCAAGTAAGTAAAAACGAATACGAAGTTATTACTTATGACTATACAATAGCAGCGGCAAAAACAATGCTAGCATCTAATCCCTATATTACATTTGTATTTTTAAGCGGCATGGGTGCGGATTCGCAAGAAAAAAGCAAAACCATTTTTGCAAGAGTAAAAGGGAAAACGGAAAATGCTTTACAAAAATTAAATTTCAAAAAATTATATAGTGCACGTCCGGGAGGAATTGTTCCTGTTAATCCCAAAAAAAACATGCCGTGGTATCAAGCCGCTTTGCTTCGCACAATGGGTTTTATCTTTCCAATGTATGCTATAGATACAGTTCTGTTAGCTAAAGCAATGCTTTGCTTAGCAAAAAATCGTTCTGATAAATTTATTCTTGAAAATAAAGATTTAAAAAAACTGTCGGAATAAATTAAAAATTCAGGTGTTTTGATTTAATTTGTTTTCCGAAAAATTTTCCGGCATGGATATCAAAATTAGCTGTATCGCCCGTTGTAAAAAACTCCATCGATTTGTTTTTGCTACAATTTGCTTCCATCTTAGGATGGCGTCTCATGTAATCAACTAATCCTTTCGCGACAATTTCTCCTTGCGAAAGCAAAGTTACATTTTGGGGTAAGAATTTTTTTATTTTGTTTGTCAGTAATGGATAATGCGTGCATCCTAAAATAATGGTGTCGATTTTTGGTGAGCGACTCATTAAGTTATCAATATGTTGTTTTATAATTGAATCGGATTCCGGGTTTTCGTATTCATTGTTTTCAACCATTGGCACCCAAAGCGGGCAAGCTTCCTGAAATACTTTTACATCCGGAAAAAACTTTGCGATCTCAATTGGATACGATTGTGAAAGTACTGTTCCAACAGTTCCAAGTACACCAATGTGTTTTGTTTTAGAATAATTTCCGACCAATTCCGTAGTTGGACGAATTACACCTAATACTCTTTTGTTCGGCGCAATTATTGGTAAATCTTTTTGCTGAATATTTCTTAATGCTTTTGCAGAAGCAGTGTTGCAAGCCAGAATTACTAAATGGCAACCTTTATCAAAAAGTTGTTTAACGCATTCTAAAGTTAAATCATAAACTTCTTCAAAACTTCTAGAACCATAAGGCGCACGCGCGTTATCGCCCAAATATAAATAATCGTATTCCGGCAATTCTTTTACAATTTCCTTTAAAACAGTCAGTCCTCCGTATCCAGAATCAAAAACGCCTATAGGATTGTATTGTTTTTGCGACATAATATCTATCACAAATATAATTAAATACAAGGGTATATTGAATATCTTTGCGTTAATGTTTAATAAAGAGCTTGAGCCCGAAGATTATTACCTGAGTCCTGAAGGTTATATTGTCTTTACCGAAAAATATCACTTAAAACGTGGCCATTGTTGTAAAAGCGGCTGTAAACATTGTCCGTATGGCTACAATAAGAATACAGGAAAAATAGAAGGAAAAAACGATAAAAAAGAAGATAAATAACAACCAACGATTCGTATATTCGTACTGATTCGTATTCGTAGATTATGACAACTGAAGATTTTAAGAAAAAAGTAGCTGAAGGAATTCCGTCAGAACTTCCAAACACGAAACCTTTCGAAACAACCATTAATCATGCGCCGAAGCGAAAAGATATTTTAAATGCTGATGAAAAAAAATTAGCGGTAAGAAACGCATTACGTTATTTTGATTCCAAACATCATTCAGTTCTATCAAAAGAATTTGCAGAAGAGTTAAAAACATACGGGAGAATTTACATGTACCGTTTCCGTCCTGATTACAAAATTTACGCGCGCCCAATTAATGATTATCCACATCAAAGCAAACAAGCTGCTGCTATAATGCACATGCTGAGTAATAATTTAGATTACGCTGTTGCACAACATCCACACGAATTAATTACTTACGGTGGCAATGGTTCTGTTTTTCAAAACTGGGCAC
>JANYCL010000009.1 GCA_025360355.1 Sphingobacteriaceae bacterium | reverse complement strand
GAGTCCGATGCGTATTTTATCCTCGCCCATTCTACTAAATAGTCTAGCATAGCTAATTCATCCGTTGATGATTTATAAAGTATTTGAAGCAAAATTTTCATAAAATGAAGCCTGAGGCTGTTCAGGAAATGCTTGACTTACTTTATAAATCATCAACGGATGAATTAGCTATGCTAGACTATTTAGTAGAATGGGCGAGGATAAAATACGCATCGGACTCATTTTCTCCAACACAAATAAAACTAACCGAATACATTAATAAAATTTTTGAAACTTTAACCGAAACTGCCTCAATAAACACAATAAATCTTCATCACGAAATTGAAGAGAATACATCCGTATTTGCGGATGGCAAAATGTTAATTTCCATTATTCAAAACATTGTTTCAAATGCAATAAAACATACTGAAAAAGGAGGGACAATAACAGTTTCAGCAAAAAGCAAAAATGGCAAAATTATTGTTCAAGTTAAGGACACCGGTATTGGAATGTCGAAAGAAATAATTGAAAAACTTTTTACACCTCAAATGAAAACCCTTTCAGAAACCCGAAAAAAGAATAAGGGGGCAGGAATTGGATTGTTATTAGTAAAAGGATTTTTAGAAAAAAATGGAGGCGAAATATGGGTTGAAAGTATTGAAGGAGAAGGTTCATCTTTTTACTTTACATTACCCATTGAGAAACCTTTATATAAAATTGGTAGCTCAGACGGAATTATGTTTGATGAAAGTGCATAATACACCGACTGGCTAAAGACATTTGTACGCTCAAATCACCTACCCTCTCCCGCACGAACGGCAAGTCTAAAAAATCGCAAATCCAAAATGATTTGCGATTTTTTTATGATCCACGCTACCAAGTGTGAATAATGCAAATCTTGATTTTAGTTATGTAACACTGTCGGTTTAAATAAACTCACCTTTGTCTTGTGAAAATTTATTCACATCTGTTCCGCCACAAGCGGCAAAACTAAAACTAAAAAAATGAAAACTAAAAACTTATTCGCAACCTTCGCAATAGCAACTGTTGTTTTAATGGCAGGATGTAAAAAGGAAACTACTGCACCTGCATCACCTTCAGGTACAACTACACCAATTGTAATTCCAATTCAAACAACTGCCCAAGCACCTGTAGCAATGGCTGGTGCTACTAACCTCGCTATATTAGCAGGTTCAGGTATTACTAATACAGGCGCAACAACTATTACCGGTGACATGGGATTAAGTCCCGGAACATCTGTAGGCGGTTTTCCTCCAGGCATATTGAACGGAACGCTTCATATTAATGATGCAATTGCCAATCAAGCAAAACTTGATCTAACAGCAGCATATAATAATGCAGCAGGAAGAAGTAGTACTGATATGGTAACTGTATCAGGAAACATTGGCGGACTTACTTTAACTCCTGGGTTATATAAATCCACTTCCACACTAGCTTTATCGTCAGGCAATGTCACTTTTGACGCAAAAGGAAATGCAAATGCTGTTTTTATTATTCAAATTGCTTCAGCGCTTACAGTTACATCGGGACGACAAGTTATATTGGCAGGTGGTGCTTTAGCGTCTAACATTTTTTGGCAAGTAGGTAGTTCTGCAACTTTTGGAACCACCTCTTCTTTTAAAGGTACTGTTATGGCAATGCAATCGATATCTTTTGATACCGGAGCTTCATTAACAGGAAGAGCATTAGCTCGCAGTGGCGCTGTAACCATGGCTGGTAACGCCATTGTAATGCAATAAAAAAATTAAATCCGCATTTAAGAGCGCTGCTAATAGCAGCGCTCTTTTTTTATGTCTTAAGTCCCGATTGCTCTAATGTGTGAATTACGCAAATATCTCGGTTAATGCTATAACAATCCTTCACCCATAGGTGGGTTATCTTTGTGCATGAAAATTATTTCATACTTAAATCTAATTCAAATGAAAAAAATACTACAAAACGCAACCATGGTTGCATTATTAGCTGTACCGACCCTTAATTTCGCGCAAGCCCCTAATTTAGGGACGGCCGCTAACTTTGTGCTCTTTTCTACCAATGGCGCGGTTAGCAATTCGGGTATCTCTCACCTTACCGGAAATGTTGGAACTAATAATGGCTCAAGCACCGCCTTCGGAAATGTAGATGGTGTTATGAACGACCAAAACGGGGTTAGCGTACAATGTGCTGCCGATCTTTTGATCGCTTATAATCAATTAAACAGTACGGTTGCTACTTTCTTTCCGGCAGCTCTTTTAGGTAACGGTCAGGTGCTTAATGCTGGTGTTTATTCGATTGGGGCTGCAACAACATTGAACCTTAACCTTATTTTAGACGGACAAAGTAATCCAAATGCTGTATTCATTTTTAAAATTGGCGGGCCATTTTCTGCAAACGCAGCATCCAAAGTAAAATTAATTAATGGTGCACAAGCCTGTAATGTGTTTTGGAAAATTGAAGGCTTAGTAAGCGTGGCTTCAGGAAGTCATTTGAAAGGAACCATCATTGCCAACAACGCTGCAATAAACATGAGCACAGGTGATACATTAGAAGGAAGAGCTCTTTCAACTGCAGGAGCTATAACAATAAACGGGCTTTTAGCTTACACGCCTATTGGTTGCGGAAGTCCAATTTTAACCGGCCCTGTTGCGCCAAATCTTGGAGGAGCAGCTTGTTATGGAATTTTCTCTGGTAATGGGGCGGTTTCGAATACAGGAATAACTTATGTTACAGGTGATGTTGGAACCAATGTTGGTTTAGCTACAGGTTTTAATACAGTGAATGTAACCGGAAAAGTTCATCCAAGTCCGGATGGTTCAACAGCACAATGTAATACTGATCTATTAATAGCCTATAATTATATAAATACATTATCTAACGACATTCAATTATTATATCCTGCACAATTCGGTAAAAATCTTGTGCTTACTCCTCATACGTATTTACTAAATGCAGCAACTGTATTAACGGACTCACTTTATTTGAATGCACAAGGGAATGCGAATGCAGTATTTGTTATCAAAATAAACGGAGCGCTTTCTACAAGCACATCCGCAAAAGTAAAGTTGATCAACGGAGCACAATCTAAAAATGTGTATTGGAAAATAGAAGGAGCGGTATCGATCAACAGCAACTCTGTAATGCGTGGAACTATAATTTCTAATAACGGAGCATTATCTTCTACAAGTTCAGGCGTTTTGATAGACGGAAGAATCCTTACGACCAATGGAGCATTAAGTACCAGCGCAAGTACAGTGATCGCTTATAGCATTCCATCTTATTGCGCAACACTTAGTATAGCTGACCTTGCTTTAGAAAATAATCAGGTAAGCATTTATCCTAATCCGTTTACCTCTTCAGTTAACATTATGGTCAATAAGGCTTCTCAAATAAAGAATGCTAATCTAACGATCTATAACACATTGGGAGAAGTAGTTTGGAATAATTCGATCACAAATGAATTAACAACAATTGAAACGCATACTTTTAAAGCCGGCATCTATTATTACCGCGTGACCAATGAAGGAAAAACAATTCAATCCGGGCGCATAATGTGTCAATAAAAAACTAAACTTTAAAATTAAAAGCCTCTGCAAGACTTGCAGAGGCTTTTGTATTATGCCCTGGATCAGTGTGTGAATGATGTAAGTTATTAAATAAGTCTTGCAACACAAAGCGTTCATTTGTTCGTCACCTTTGAGGTGTGGAAATTAATCTATACTTAAATAAAGATCATGGCAAATTTAACCGAATTAAAAGGAAACTGGAACGAAACTAAAGGCAAGTTAAAACAAAAATATGCCACATTAACAGACGATGATACTCTGTTAATTGAAGGCAAGCAAGACGAATTACTTGGAAGGCTCCAGGTTAAATTAGGCTTTACAAAAGCTGAAATTCATAAAATCGTTTCGCAACTATAAGTTTTATCAAATACTAAACTAATTAAATCTAAAAATATGAAAACATCAATTATTACCCTTTCAGTAATTACAACAATACTATTCACAAGCTGTGAAACAAAATCTGAAAAAGTAGAGAATGCTGAAAACAATGTGATTGAAGCCAACCAGGATCTAAATAAAGCTAACGAAGATTATTTAATTGAAGTTGAATCTTATAAAAAAGAAACGGCAGAAAAGATTGCGGCTAACGAAAAAAGCCTTTCTGATTTCAAATTACGTGTGGAGCAGGAAAAGAAAGAAACTAAGGCTGATTACAAAAAGAAGATCGCTGACTTAGAAGCTAAAAATAACGATATGAAAAAAACAATGGATGATTACAAAGCTGTAGGCAAAGAAAAGTGGGAAGCGTTTAAAACTGAATTTAACCATGATATGGAAGAATTAGGAAATGCTTTTTCAGATTTAGGAAAAAACAACGTTAAATAATTTATTTTTTAAACCAACTTATAAGAACTAAAATGAAAAAATTAATATTACTGA
>JANYCL010000005.1 GCA_025360355.1 Sphingobacteriaceae bacterium | reverse complement strand
CCAACTATTAATCCTAAAATAAGTCCTCCGGCAATAATGCCTATCTCGATCAAATTCAAATCTACATTCATGTCACTAGTATTAAGTAAATAAAAAACGCACAAACCTTAATCTCCGACGAAGCGGATCATAAAATTTGTGCGTGAAATGTGAACTCTGCCAAAGGCAGACAAGCTTTGCGGCTTCTTTATTCTTCTATGTTTTTGACGTTAGAAAGATGTTCTTGTAACATCATCTCCACATCAATCAATAGTATTTTAAAATGGCTTAATTCTTTTTCAGATTCTTCTGCTTTCATGTAAAATTGCGATACTAACTGCAACATTACCATAGCTAAACAATCCTTTTTATCTTTGATAGCATAAGTTTTTTCAAACTCGGCGATCTTAGTATTTATTAAATCAACAACCCTTCTTACGTTTTCCTCGTCTTCGGTCTTAACTTTCAGGGGGTATAATCCTCCTGCAATTTCTACTTTTATACTTACCTCAGTCATGAAAACTAATAGGGGCGTTAAAAATTAAGCACTTAGTAAAGCAATACACTTGTCTATTTCACGCACCAATTCGTTAATTTGCTTCTTCATTGGACCACTTTCGTTAGTGGTTTCATCAGAAGACTTTGCTAATATAATATTTTTCCTCTGACTATTCAAATCAGTTACGTCAATATTCTGGCTATCAATCTGTTGAGAGATTGAACCTACTACATCATTCATCTTTAATAGCTGATTAGCCATTGCTTCCTTCTCATTTAAGAGACTCATTTTCTCAGAACTTAAGGCATCAATTTGTTTAAAGAGGCGATCGATGTATTCATCTTGTTCTGCTGTATTAGTTGTAGTAGACTTTAATGTTTCAATTTCAGTTTTATAAGAAGTTATTTTAGAATTCAAACTTATGATCTCAGCTTTGAAATCTTCAGCAGCAATTTTTAATCCTTCTAACTCAGCAGAAACTGAATCAAGTTCACCTGGCGCGCTAACATTCTCTAATTGAGAAGTTAATTCAGCGATTTCAGATTTTAAAGCAGTTACTTCTGTACTTAATGCAGCATTGTTAGCTGTTAAAGTAGTTAACTCAAAGTTTTTCGCGTTAATAGTTTCTTTTAATTCGGAAACACGACCTTCAACACCGGTAGAAGATTCAGAAAGTTCTGATTTTAATAAAGTTAATTCTTCTTCTTGTGCTTCTACTTTATCTTGTGCAAGATCGATCTCATTAATTAAGCTGGTATTTTCTGCCAACAATTTTTGGTATTCTATTTCTTTGCTTTGTAATTGTTGTTGAGATATAACTTCTAATTCTGACGTGGTGCTTTCAAAAGAAGCTTCTTTTTCATTCCATTCTTCAAGACTCTTTACCATTTCAACATTTAAACGGTCAACTTCTGACTTAATATAACCCAACTCAGCGCTTTTTGAAGACACAGAAGAATTAAGTTCTGCAATTACATTGTTTTTTTCTTCTAACTCAGCTTTCAATGTATTAATAGCTTCAATATGATTGCTGATATCAGTATTTAAACTCTGTACTTGTTCACCTTGTGATTGCTGAGAAGCAGTTTTAAAATTTTCGAATTCAGCAGTTAAAGCATTGAATTTTTCAACCCACGCATTAATTTCATCACCTTTAACTTCAATTGTTCTGCCAAGATCTTCTGCTTTTGTATTTTGTTCATCTATATGCGTGATCATTTCGCGGATCTTTTCTTTGAAATGCTCATTTTCTAAAACAAATTTGTTTAAGTCTTCAGTTAATTTACTGTTTTGATCATTAGAATGTATTAATGTATTAGATAAACGCTCTTCATAATCAGCTTTCATCGTTTCAGCATCTGCAGTTGCTAATGCTAATAATTCATTGATCTGATTCTCGTAGTTTGTAGTTAATTCTTGTTGTTTAGTTGCAGATTCAGTTTGTAATGAAGAAACTACATATTCGTAAGAACTTTTGTTTTCGTTTATGGTATTAGTTAATGAATCTTCAAGGCGTTTTAATTTTCCTTCGTACTCATTAGTTAAAGATTCAATATTAACATTTGCATTAAAAGCTGCGTCGTTCAATTTTGTTTCCCAAGAAGTGGTAAGCGCTTCAATTTGAGAAGAATATTGACTGTTAAGTGAACTGATCTCTGATTCATGTTTTGAAGTAAGATCAATTTCTTTTTCAGACATTAATTGATTTAACTCATTTATTTTTTGTTCACACTCTTCACGCATACCAATTTCGCGGTAGTGTGCGCTTGAACGTAACTCTTCAATTTGTGTAGTTAATTCATTTTTAACGGCAGCCATTTCTTCAGCCGCAGCATTTTTAACAAGATCTAAACGACCATCATAATGAGCGGCGATTGTTTCCAATTGCGACTTCATAGCTTCCATTTCGCTTAAATAAAGATTCACTTCTTCTTGCTTAGCATGCAATTGCTCCTTAATAGTCGCACGTAATTCTTTAAACGAAGCTAATTCAGCTTTGTAGTTTACGTTATCGCGCTCCATTACTACCATTTTTGTATTTAATACATCAATAGTTACCTGAAGGCGTTTGCAGTCTTCATCGCGTTCAATTAATTGATTGCGATAGTCGCTGAGTGAGCGGCGTAATTCATTAAACTCCTTGCGTAATGCAATATCAGAGTCTAATACTCCCTGCAATTCGGATTTAAGATTATGTGCGTTGATCATTGTTAAATTATTTTTGCGAAATGGTTAATATAACTTTTGCTAAAAATAGATATTCAAATAGGGCAGAAGTCTGATGCTACCAATTATGATTCAACACGTTAATGTGCATAACCTCACCACGTAATTAAGACCCGATTGTTAATAACGTTGAATGTCACAATACTGAAAATGCTTTTTTGGACTGACAAATGGAATGTTTTTATTTCGTTAATTTGCATCTAAATCAACGCTACCATGATTCCTTTCTCGCCACCACGCATCGACGATAAAATTTGTAACGAGGTTATTGACGCTCTTAAGTCGGGTTGGATAACGACCGGTCCGCGTACCAAAGCTTTCGAAAAAAAGATCACTGAATATTGTGGGAATAAAAATACCTTATGCTTAAACTCGGCAACGGCAGGTTTAGAAATAATGTTGCGTTGGTTTGGTGTAAAAGAAGGCGATGAGGTTATTTTGCCGGCTTATACTTATACCGCGACTGCAAATGTGATCATCCATTGTGGTGCAACTCCGGTTTTTGTGGATGTGAACGAACATGATTTCAATATCAATACTTCAGCCATCGAAAAAGCCATCACTTCTAAAACAAAAGTAATAATGCCGGTTGATTTTGCAGGTTGGCCTTGCGATTACAACGAGATAAATGAATTAGTAATTAAACATAAAGAACAATTTAAACCCGGAACCGATATCCAAAAACAATTAGGCCGCATTTTAGTTTTAGCAGATTCCGCTCATTCATTCGGTGCTACTTATGGTGGTAAAAAAACAGGAAGTGTATGCGATGTTGCTTGTTTTTCTTTTCACGCAGTAAAAAATTTAGTGACTGCTGAAGGCGGATGCATTTGTTTGAATTTACCTGAACCTTTTGATAACGAAGCCATCTATAAGTATCTGTGTATTAAAACACTTCATGGTCAAACTAAAGATGCTTTAGCCAAAACCCAAAAAGGTGCGTGGCGTTATGATGTTATTGAAGCCGGTTATAAATGTAACATGACAGATCTTGCAGCAGCCATTGGTTTAGTTGAAATTGAAAGGTATGATGATACTTTAAAACGCCGTCAGGAAATTTTTGATAAATACACGGCGGCTTTTATTAAAGACCAGAGGTTTGTCCTACCTATATATAGTAAAGCTAACAAGCAAAGTTGTTTTCATGTTTACGCTTTACGTATCAAAAACATTACCGAAGCGCAACGTGATGCTATCATTGCCGAAATTTTTGAGCACGATGTAGCGGTTAACGTACATTTCATGCCCGTACCTTGCATGACCTTTTATAAAAACCTGGGTTACGATATTAAAAATTATCCGGTAGCGTATAAAAATTATGCCGCGGAAATTTCTTTACCGGTGTTTTACGACTTAAACAACGAGTTAACCGAAACCGTGATAAAGGCTGTAATTGATTCAGTTAATAAAGTAGTGGGTTGAAAAGACTCTTCGATATCATATCCACATTCATTGGCATTCTGATCTTATTGCCTGTTTTTATTTTGATCTATTTAGCGGTATTAATTAGTTCAGGCTTCCCCGTATTTTATTTGCAGACAAGAGTTGGGAAGAATAACAAAGATTTTAAAATGATCAAGTTCCGTTCCATGCATAACAATGCAGATAAAAAAGGATTACTAACGGTTGGCGGCCGTGACCCAAGGATAACAAAGGTTGGATATTTTTTGAGACAACATAAATTAGATGAACTTCCGCAATTATTTAATGTATTGTTTGGGAGTATGAGTTTGGTAGGACCAAGACCTGAAGTCAGGAAGTATGTCGACATGTATAATGAAGAGCAAAAAAAAGTTTTATCTGTTAAGCCTGGAATTACGGACCTTGCCTCCATAGAATATATAAAGGAAAGCGAATTATTGGCTCAATCTCAGGATCCTGAACAAACCTATATTAAAGAGATAATGCCCGCAAAACTCGAACTGAATTTAAAATACATTAAAGAGATAGGTTTAGGAACTGATCTTAAATTAATTTTCAGAACTATAGGGAAAGTTGTTAAAGGATAACTAAAGACTCTTTTCGAGAGATTTCAACTCTTCTACTTTTTCAATATAACCCAATTTCTCAAAAGAGAAGACCAAATTATTTAAAACACGTTTTAAGATCTCGAGATTACTGCAAGGGAGGTAATATTTATTTTCGGGCTCGATGTTCAATTGTTTCAGGAAGGAATCAATATCCTTTTGCTGAAAGATCAAACCTTTACTGAAGGGGTTCACGTAAAACAAAATATTATCGGAAAGAGTTTTGTGATTCGTATCGTAAAGATTAGCGTAATCGTTAACGTAAGCAAGGACAAAATGCTGAGGTAAATTAATACCGAAAACAGGAATATTTAATTCTTTACAAACCAAAGCGTAAACAACACTTAATATAACCGGATTTCCTTTTT
>JANYCL010000118.1 GCA_025360355.1 Sphingobacteriaceae bacterium | reverse complement strand
CTTTTTTTTACGGAATCGCGTTCGTTGTAACAATTAAACTTTCCATTTTAACTAATACATCGGTTGCTTTGCTGATGCTATCCACATCTTCAATACTCAAAACCAATTTTTCGTTTTGTTCTTTTAAACGACTCAAATGTTTAAATTTTTGAGAGAAAGTCATTACCCCGTGAAAAACAGGCGTGCTAAAATAAGCCGAGTCTTTTTGTGCCACAAAATAACAGAGCATTTTTGAGCCCTTCAATGTAATTTTTTCAAAACCTAATTCCATCGCCTTCCACCGGAAACGAACCACATTTATTAATTCAATTGCTTCAGAGGGCACAGGACCAAAACGATCACGCAAATTATCTTCAAATAATTTCAGATCTTCTTCTTTAGTAATATTATCTAATTCGCGGTACAGAATTAAACGTTCAGTTAAATTACTAACATAATAATCAGGGATCAATAATTGCAGATCTGTATCAATAATTGTTTCTTTTACAAATTGTCTTGAGAAAACTGAAGTATCATTTCCTTCTCCGGCTATTTCGCCCACTTCGTCTTTGTACCAATTTTCTTCTTTTAATTCGTTAACGGCTTCATTTAAAATTTTCATATAGGTATCAAAACCCATATCATTAATAAATCCGCTTTGTTCGCCACCTAATAAATTTCCTGCGCCGCGGATATCAAGATCACGCATTGCAATTTGAAAACCACTTCCAAGATCTGTAAAATCAACAATTGCCTTTAAACGTTTACGGGCTTCGTTGGTTAAACTTACTTGCGGCGGCGCCAACAAATAACAGAATGCTTTTTTATTACTGCGTCCAACTCTTCCGCGCATTTGATGCAGATCACTTAATCCGAAATTTTGTGCATCATTAATTATTATTGTATTCGCGTTACTTATATCCAAACCCGATTCAATAATTGTTGTAGCAACCAATACATCAGAATTTCCTTCCATGAAACCCAACATCACTTCTTCTAATTTATCCCCATCCATTTGTCCGTGACCGATCGAGATCCGTGCATCAGGAACCAAACGCTGTATCACTCCTGCAACCTCAGCAATGTTCTGAACTTTATTATGAACGAAAAAAACTTGTCCGCCTCTTTTTATTTCATAAGAAATAACATCACGAATTAATTCTTCGCTAAAAACCGCGAGTTCAGTTTGAACAGGATATCGATTCGCAGGAGGTGTCGAGATAATTGACAGATCACGCGCACCCATTAAACTAAATTGCAATGTCCGCGGAATTGGCGTTGCAGTTAATGTTAAAGTGTCGATAGTTGTTCTTACCAATTTTAATTTATCTTTTATTCCAACACCAAATTTTTGTTCTTCATCAATGATCATTAAGCCCAGATCTTTAAACTTAACTTCCTTGCTTACTAAACGGTGTGTGCCGATTATAATATCAATTTTTCCTTTTTCTAATTTTTCAATTATTTCTTTTTGATCTTTTGTACTTCTGAAACGGTTAATATAATCTACATTAACAGGAAGTTCTTTTAATCTATCCTTAAATGTTTTATAATGCTGATAAGCCAAAATAGTTGTTGGCACCATTATCGCAACTTGTTTACTATCGCACACTGCTTTAAATGCCGCACGAATTGCAATTTCTGTTTTACCAAAACCAACATCACCGCAAACCAACCGATCCATCGGATGTGGTTTTTGCATATCTTTTTTTACATCTGCCGTCACTTTTATTTGATCAGGTGTATCTTCATAAATAAAAGAAGCTTCTAATTCGTGCTGTAAATAATTATCCTTCGGGAAAGCGTGTCCGGATTGAGCTTTGCGTTTTGCATATAATTTAATAAGATCGTAAGCCAGTTCTTTTACATTCCGTTTTGTTTTTTGTTTTAAGGTTGCCCATGTTGTGCTTCCTAATTTATCGATGCGCGGAACGTTTCCTTCTTTGCTGCTGAACTTACTAATACGGTGTAAGCTATGAATGCTTACATATAATATGTCGTTATCTTTATAAACAACACGCACCACTTCCTGCGTTTTATTATTTACAGTTAATTTATGCAAGCCTCCAAATCTTCCAATGCCATGATCAATGTGGGTTACATAATCGCCAGGACTTAAACTTAAAATTTCTTTTAACGTAAGTGATTGCGCTGTTTTTTGTTTTGTTTCCTTTAAACGGAAACGATGATAGCGTTCGAAGATCTGATGATCGGTGTAGCAAGCGATTTTTATGTCGTGATCAATAAATCCTTCATGAATATTAATTGGCAGATATTCTATTAAGGATTCGTGCGTGCGGTGTTCTTTAGCGAGCATATCATCAAAAATGGTGAATAATCTATCGGCCTGTTTTGGATTATCTGTAAAAAAATAATTTTTGTAGCCTTTGGTTTTATTTTCCTTGAGATTATTAATGAGCATCTCAAAATTTTTGTTGAATGAGGGCTGCGGACTTTGATTGAACTGAATTTCATTTCCTTTATGCGAAATATTATTTCCATATTCTATTACGGAAAATCTTTGGAGAGCATTTTCAAGATCAGTTGCTGTAATATATAATTCAGAAGGGAGTAATTGTTTTATTTCGGTTTGAAGGCTTACATAAGCTTCTTCTGCTTTCTCA
>JANYCL010000470.1 GCA_025360355.1 Sphingobacteriaceae bacterium | reverse complement strand
TTCATTAACGTGATTTTCGTCAGGCAAATTGTGACGGTTCAATTCAATGTAGAAATCTTCACCAAATTGTTCTTTCCACCAAAGGAAAGCTTCTTCCGCTTGTTGTTCACCAACATTTAAAATTAAGGAAGGAATTTCTCCCATTAATCCGCCTGTTGTAACAATTAAACCTTCTTTATATTTTACTAAAATATCTTTGTCAATACGCGGAACGTAATAAAACCCTTCCGTAAAACCAATGGAACTTAGCTTAGATAAATTTTCGTAGCCTTTTTTTGTTTTAATTAAGAATGGAATTGCAAAACCATTATCTTGTTTTGTTTTATCGAGGTGATTTGTGTTTACAAATAATTCGCAACCCAAAATACATTTTAATTCTTTTTTTGGTTCGTCTTGTTTTTCTCCGCTTTCAATTGATGCGTTAAAAGATTTTACCCCTTTATTATGTTTGTAAACTGCTTCCCAAAATGCAAATGCGCCGTACATATTCCCGTGATCAGTTAATGCAACACCCGACATATTATATTCAGCCGCTTTTTTTACAAGAGAAGAAACTTCGCTTGTACATTGAAGGACGGAATATTGAGAATGATTGTGAAGATGGGAAAAGTTGTTTGTTGTTTGATGTTTAGTATTTGATTGTTCTGTGGTGAAGGTTGGTGTTTCAACTTTCGCTTTCTGTTCTTTTAATTTTAATTCGTTGCTTAATAATTCAGAAAGATCTGGAGATTGATATTTTATTAGTGAAGCATCGCTTACTTCATTTACTTTTGTGATGCCGCGTTTTAATATTTCGAAAAATACTTTTGTGGTTGCTTGTACGTCGAATGCGGCGTTGTGAGCTTCTGCGAATTTCTCGTTAAATAATTTAGTGTATAATTCAGTTAGAGTAGGCCATTTGAATTTTCCGCCTTTCCCACCGGGGATCGCACAAAATTCAGTTGTTTGATCATTCTTTGTATCAATGGATCTTTTACCTTCAAATACATTCGGTAAACCCATTCTCAAAAACTCAGCACCAATGATATTAATATCGAATTCAATGTTATGTCCGCATAAGTACTGACATTTATTTACGATCTCAATAAAATCCTGCAATGCTGTTTTAAGATCTTTTCCTTCTTCTAAAGCACGTTTTGTTGAGATGCCGTGAATTTGTTCAGCATTAAAAGGAATTGTATAACCTTCGGGTTTAATAATAATTGAATCGTGATGTAATAAAGTTCCTTTATCATCATGTAATTGCCAGGCAATTTGCACCATGCGCGGCCAATTATCAAAATCGCTAAGCGGCGCGTTGTAATTCTTTGGTAAGCCTGTTGTTTCGGTATCGAAGATTAAGAACATGTTTTTATGTTTGATGTTTTAGTGTTTAATGTTTAAATGTTTTATTGTTGGATGGTTTGCTTAGTTACAATAAACAACCAAACATAAAACAATCAAACTTTCGTAAGTGCTTTCTTTATTTCTACTAATTCGTTTTTTATTTCGGTTAATAGTTTGTCGTTCAAATTATTTTCTGAATTTGTGGGTGCTGCAAATGAATGTTGGTTCTTTTCTTTTATGACGATTTCCCTCTGATTTAGGATCAACATTTTAAATTCTTCAGCATTTTCAACACCGATCATGCTCATCATGTTATTGGCATGTGGTCCGCCACCGCCGCCGGCAGTTTCTACTTTTATCAGTGTTAAACCAAATGCGCGGAGAATTGGTCCGCCGATAAAAGAAAGATCTTGGATATTCTCCAATGGAATTGTTTTTTCTATATGTAATATCAAACCTTTCGAAAATTTTAATTGTTTTTTGGTGAGCTGACAGGTAAGCGTATGAAAAAATTTATTACTTAGCCATTGTCCAAGTCCAAATAACCAGAATGGAATAATGACCCAGCCGATAACCGATATCAAAAGGTAAAAAAGCACTACAAGAAAAATGTATGTTTTAACTTTTGGATTAAAGGTTGCTGATCTGATCACTTCATTATTCTCCATAGCTTAAATTTAGCAAGAAAGACCGCTCATTTTAATAGTGTTAATAATTAAAAAAAATGGTTAATTTCGAGCGGAAGAACCAATAAGATTTGAAAACAAAACATCTATATTTTCTTAGCTTTTTAATTGCTGCGAACCTTGGTTTTGCCCAGGATCCAAGGCTTCAGAAATTAGTAGAAAGCGTTTTTGCCATAAAGAGCTTTGACAAGCAACAAGATAGACATCTTGCTATAAACGATAGCTTAAACAATGTAAATTCATTTAAGGCCGAGTTTGCTTACTTGAATATTATAGAGGAGGCTTGTATCGCAAGGTCAGAACAAAAACTTCAAGCCGCAATTATTGTTTCAAAAGGGAATTTTTTCCTTGAAACAGGTAATTATTTTAAGGGTATCGAAGCATTTAACCGTTCCGCAAAAATATATTCCGACCTGAACGAGTTCGCCGGATTAAGTGTTTCGCACGCTAATATTGGCAATGCCTATTATTTTATTCAGGATTTAGATAAGTCGCGCGATTATTTTAATCTCGCTATAAGCGATTATAAAAAGATCAAAGTAAAGAAACCCAGAGAGGATATAAAATTAGGAAATTGCTATAATAGTTTAGGAAGTATTTATTGTTCTGAAGGCGATTTTGTATATGGAAAAACGTATTTTGATCTTGCTTATGCTATTTGGATAAAACAGAAAGACTCCCTTAGTGTTGGCTATCTTTATAATAATTTTGCACTTATTTTTTTAGCACAAAATAATATGGATAGCACTTTGTTTTATTTAAATAAAGCGCTGCAATTAAAATTACGTCATGGAGATAATTTCGATAAGTCGGATGCATATAACGCACTTGCTGATTATTATTATAGAGACGATAAGCCTGAAACCGGAGTTAAGTACGCTTTAAAAGCACTTGGTTTGCTTGATACTACGGTTTATGGAAGACACATTCTTTTGACCTATGGAAATTTAACCGAAGGCTACAATAAACTTAAAGATCCTAAGAATGAATTAAAGTATTTTAAATTATTAAAAATAGCCGGAGATTCTTCTGAAAAAAGGGTTCAGCACAGTGAAATTGGAAGGTTAGAGTTAAGACATGAGTTCGATAAGATACATCTAGCCGATAGTATAAAAGCGGTTGAGGAAATAAAGGTAAAGGATGCAAAGATCTCGGAAAAAAAGACACAAAGTTATTTTTTAATTTTCGCTTTACTGTTAACCTTTATTGTGCTTGCGTTAATTTATTCGCGTTTTAAATTAACACGGAAACAGAAAAGGATCATTGAAGAGAAGAATAAAGAAATAACGGATAGCATAAACTACGCTAAAAAAATTCAGCTGTCGATCCTTCCCAGCGAAAAGTATATTGAAAGGGAGATCAGTAAGCTTAACAAAACAAAAAAAGGGTGATAATGCCCTGAACCCCTCTGTTTTAGGCTATTTCCAGCCTTTTTTAACTTTAAAATAGTTGTGTATATTAAAAAAAATTTGTTATTTGGAAGTAACAAACACAACCCAATTATGGTAAGCACTATAGATATTAAAATTGAAAAAACTCCTAAAAGCCGTATCGGTGAACAGGATGTAAATGATGTTCCGTTCGGAAAAGTTTTTTCTGATCACATGTTTGTAGTTGAATATTCAGATGGTAAATGGCAAACAGGAACTATTTCTCCTTACAGAGATGTTCCAATGAGTTTGGCGCTTTCTGCTTTACATTACGGACAAGCTATCTTCGAAGGAATGAAGGCTTATAAAAATGCAGCAGGAGAAGTTTCTTTATTCAGACCACTTGATAATTTTAAGCGTTTAAATATTTCAGCAGCACGAATGGCAATGCCGGAAATTCCTGAAGAATTATTTATGGGAAGCTTAATGGAATTATTGAAATTGGATAAAGACTGGGTTCCAAGTTCAGAAACCGGAAGTTTATATATCCGTCCATTCATGATCGCAACTGATGAAGCCATTGGTGTGAAAGCAAGCGACACTTATAAATTTGTTATTATTACTTGTCCTGCAGGAAAATATTATTCGGAACCAATTAAAGTAATGGTGGAGACAAATTATTTCCGTGCTGTTGAAGGTGGAGTAGGTTTTACTAAATGCGCAGGAAATTACGGCAGAAGTTTATTCCCAACTAAATTAGCACAACAAAAAGGATATCAGCAAGTAATTTGGACGGATGCAAAAACACATTCGTATGTTGAAGAATCCGGAACTATGAATTTAATGTTTGTGATGGATGATATTTTGATCACACCTGCAACAAGCGATACAATTTTAGCCGGTGTAACAAGAGACAGCGTTATACAATTAGCGCGTGATTGGGGAATGTTAGTTGAAGAACGTAAAGTTTCCATTAAAGAAATTTTCGACGCGCATAAGAACGGAAAATTACAGGAAGCATTTGGTGTTGGAACAGCCGCAACGATCGCTCATATTGTAACTATTGGTTATGAAGGTAAAGATTATGAATTACCACCAATAGATAAACGTAAATTCTCTCCGAAAGTCGACCAAGCTCTACGCGATATAAGAAAAGGAAGAACGGATGATAAATTCCGTTGGACGATGAAGGTGGCTTAGCTACGAATACGAATCTTTACGAATATACGAATCGACTGTTGTTTTGGCTTTCGGGTTTTTCGGAATGTAAAACACATTTATCTGACAGATATGAAAAGAAAAATCATCATACTCCTTTTCGCTTTTCTGTTTCTGTTCACTATTTTGATCGGACAAGAAAAACCAAATTACGAACTTACTACCAATACAAAAAATCTTTTGAAGCAACCATTTAATCTGTATTCTTTTAAAAAGAAGAAGAAACAATCGAATAGCGGTGGGTCAAATAAAACAAATTACTATTTTAAACCAAGTGAAGGAGTTTATTGGCATTTTATGCTTTTTCCTCCAGTATCTGGTTATATCGGGAAAATTCCAGCAACTGATATACATTTAGAAGACGGATTAGAAATAACGACATTTCAGCCAAAAGATAAATATCAAAATCAATATCTTAATCCCAACGAAACACTTATTCAAGTTGTCGAGCGGTATAATGATATTGATTTACCTGAACTTGCATTTGTAGGACTAGATACCACAGAAATAAAAAAGAAACTTGGTCCAAGCTCAGAGCAAAAAAAAGACTGCTTTATATACTTTGATGGCAACAACATTCTGGCACTTCATATTAGAAAAGGCAAAGTAAACTGGTTAAAATATACGCGCCTTAATTTAGTTGTTTCTAAAGACAATATTCCAGACGAACTTTTAATGGACAAATTTGACGAAAGCTACATTGATCCGAACTAATGCATAAAAAAATTCAAGATCCCCGTAAGAATAAGAACAATTCCTGAAATTAAACCCGCGTTATGCTCGATCTTGTGAGCATTTATTTTTTTGAGTAATTCTTTTGCGAACCACATCCAAATTACAATTCCTGCTACTGAAATAATAATATAAAGTATGCTCACTAAAAAAATATATTTTAGTCCGGCTGTTCCGGCTAAAATAAAATAACCTTCAATTTCCAAACAAGGCGCTAAGAACATTCCCAGAACTAAAACAGTAATTATTTTTTTAGCGCTTAATTGCTGCATTTCACCTTCATTATGTAAATGGAAATGATTGTGATGGTGGTGACGGAAAATAAAAACAAATCCCAACAC
>JANYCL010000453.1 GCA_025360355.1 Sphingobacteriaceae bacterium | reverse complement strand
TTACCATTCGCAAAAGTAAGTGGCGGAGTAAGTAATGTAAGTTTCTCTTTCCGTGGGAATGATCATGTTCGTGAAGCAATTCACTCTGCATTTTTATTTCATGCCATAAGGAATGGAATGGATATGGGAATTGTAAATCCTGCGCAATTGGTAATCTATGATGATATTGATAAAAAATTATTAGAATTAGTTGAAGATGTTTTATTAAACAGAAGAGATGATGCAACCGAACGATTAGTAGAACATGCAGAATCTCTAAAAGGTGTGGCAGGACAGAAAACAGAAAAGGATGAAGAGTGGAGAAAAGGAACTGTTGAAGAAAGATTGAGTTATGCTTTGGTAAAAGGACTGGTAGAACATATTGATGCGGATACAGAAGAAGCAAGATTAAAATTAGGCAGACCATTACATGTTATTGAAGGTCCGCTAATGGACGGAATGAATGTAGTTGGTGATCTTTTTGGAAATGGAAAAATGTTTTTGCCACAGGTGGTAAAAAGCGCGCGTGTTATGAAAAAAGCTGTTGCGTATTTAGAACCATATTTACAAGCGGAAAAAGAAGCAAATAAAAAAGCCGGTATTGTTGGTGACGGTAGAAGCAATGCCGGAAAAATTTTAATGGCAACTGTAAAAGGTGATGTGCACGATATCGGAAAAAATATTGTTGGCGTTGTTTTAGCTTGTAACAATTATGAGATCATCGATCTTGGCGTGATGGTTTCTTGCGATAGAATTTTAGAAGAAGCAAAGAAACATAATGTTGATGTAATTGGTCTTAGCGGATTAATTACGCCATCGCTTGATGAAATGGTCCATGTTGCTAAGGAAATGGAACGTCTCGGATTTAAAACTCCTTTATTGATTGGCGGCGCTACAACTTCTAAAGTTCATACTGCAGTAAAAATTGCACAAAATTATTCAGGACCGGTTGTTCATGTGAATGATGCGAGTAAATCAGTTCCTGTTGCAAGCAGTTTAATTTCGAATGAATTGCGTGATGCCTTTATCGCAGATGTGAATAAAGATTATGAAAGAGTTCGTGAACAAAATAAAAATGCACAAGGACAAAATAAATTTATTTCGCTTTCTGAGGCACGGGAAAATAAATTGAAATTGGATTTCAGCAATGGAAGCATAACTAAACCGGCTCTCTTAGGTAAGAAAATATTTTCTAAGTATTCATTAAAGGAAATTTCTGAATTTATTGACTGGACACCTTTTTTCCATAGCTGGGAAATGAAAGGATCTTATCCAAAAATACTGGAAGACAAAGAACGCGGTACCGAAGCAAAAAAATTATTTGCTGATGCTCAGTCCATGCTGAAAAAAGTTATCGATGAAAAATGGCTGAAGGCAAATGCTGTTATTGGAATTTATCCCGCAAATGCAGTGGATCATGATGATGTTGAAGTTTTAACTGAAGATGGAAAAAAAGTACAATGTACTTTCCATACTATTCGTCAACAAACAAAAAAACCAGCAGGACAACACAATATAGCTTTAGCAGATTTTATTAAACCGAAGGAAATTAAGAATAAAGATAATAGCACGGATTATGTTGGTGCATTTGCTTTAACAACAGGAATTGGAATTGATGAACATGTAAAACGTTTTGAAAAAGATCATGATGATTACAGTGCGATCATGTTAAAAGCATTAGCCGATAGACTAGCGGAAGCTTTCGCAGAATTATTGCATAAAAAAGTCCGTACCGAAATTTGGGCTTATGCAAAAAACGAAACATTTAGTAATGAAGAATTGATTAAGGAAGAATACGCTGGTATTCGTCCTGCTCCCGGTTATCCTGCACAACCTGATCACACTGAAAAATTAACTATTTGGAAATTGTTGGATGTTGAGAAGGAAACAGGAATAATTTTAACAGAAAGTCTGGCAATGGTTCCTACGGCTGCTGTAAGTGGATTGTATTTTGCCAATAAGGAAGCTCAATATTTTGGAGTAGGCAAGATCACAAAAGAACAAGTTGAAGATTACGCCAAGCGTAAAAACATGGACTTTAAAACTATAGAACGTTGGCTTGGTCCGGCTTTAGGTTATTAGCAAATTTTTCTGCAATTTTATAAGGGAAAATGCGGACCCATTACTCATATAAATCACTAATAGTTGCATTATTATTTTTCAGCTTTACTTTTTTAAAAGGACAGGACACCACAGGTATTGGCAAATTGATAGTAGAGACATCGAGGTTAATTGATAATGCTGAGTACGACAAAGCAAGCAAAAAGATCGATATGATTTTTGCGCGCGCAACAGCCGCTAATTATCGCGAAGGTTTAGCAGAGGCTTATAATTTAAGAGGTTCAATTTTTTCCGATCAATCAAACGTAAAAGAAGCGTTGGAAAATTTTCTGCAAGCCATTAGTATTTATGAGCGTACAAAAAATAAAGCGAAAATGGCCTCGCTTTACAATAACATTGGTTTGTTATACGCTGAACTTCTTGAATATAAGATCGCACTTTCAAATTATTTTAAAGCAGTGAAAATATTCAAGGAAACAAACAACAAAGAGTTTCTTGGTATTTTATACAATAACATTGGCACTTCTTATCAGCGTTTGGGACAGGCAAGTTCATCTAACTATTATTTAAAAGAAGCGTACAGAATTAATTCAAGTTTAAAAGATACATTAAGAATGGCAATGACGGTTCATAATATTGGAATTACATTTCAATTGGAGGAAAATTATGATTCTGCTACAACGTACTTTAAAAAATCACTTTCATTCCTTAAAAAATTTGGTGAAGGTCCGGGACACGTTTATAACTATAGCGAAATGGGTTCTTGCATGTTGCATTTGGGTAAATACAAAGAGGCAGAAAAATATTTGCTAAAAGCACTTGACATAAGTGTTGTTACAAGTCAATTATCAGAACGCGGTGACGTATGCGGACATTTATCGGCCTTATATAACGAAACAAAGGATCTTAAAAAATCACTTTATTATAAAGGCCTTGAATTAGAAATACATGATTCTATTTATAAAGAGTCCTCTAAAAGCAATATCATCAAAAGAGACCTTGAGCATGATTTTCAAAATCAGCGCGAGCAGCAACAAAAGGAACAACAAATAAAAGATGCTTTTGCGCAATCAAAAATCGATAATCAAAAGAAAATTATTATCGGTGCAATTATAGCATTGTCAATTGTTTCGTTATTAGTTTTACTTGTTTTGAGAGGATACAATCAAAAGCGGAAAGCCAATAATATTATCTCAAAACAAAAAGAAATTGTAGAGGCCAAGCAAAAAGAAATTCTTTCTTCGATCTATTATGCTAAACGTATACAAAATGCTTTATTGACATCGGAAAATTATTTTAACAAAAGGCTAAATAATTTTTTCATTCTCTACAAACCAAAGGATATTGTGAGTGGTGATTTCTATTGGGCATTGGAACATAAAGAAATTTTTTATTTGATTGTGGCGGATTGTACAGGTCATGGCGTACCGGGAGCTTTCATGAGTTTGCTGAACATTTCCATTTTAAATGAATTAATTATTGAGAAAGGAATTTCAACTCCTGATCAGATCTTAAACGAAGCGCGTAAGGAAATCATCCGGTCCCTTAATCCCGAAGGTGGCGATGAAAGTAAGGATGGTATGGATTGTATTTTGTGCGCTATTGATCTTAAGAAAAATGTAATGCAATATGCTTGCGCCAATAATTCTTTTTTCCTCGTAAGAAATAATGAATTAATAATTTCTAAAACTGATAAAATGCCTGTCGGACTTTCTCACGGCGATAATAAACCTTTCACTTTATATCACATGGAACTTCGTAAAAACGATACATTGTATTTGATTACGGATGGATTCCCTGATCAGTTCGGCGGACCGAAAGGAAAAAAATTCAAACACAAACAACTGCAGGAATTAGTTTTGAGAACAAATAGCATGAA
>JANYCL010000441.1 GCA_025360355.1 Sphingobacteriaceae bacterium | reverse complement strand
AAATAAAACAAGTGCGCAGGTAAATTTGCTGGATGTAAATTCAAAACCAAATGAAACCAATGTAAACATGACCTTTTACGACGTAAAAAAGGATCAATACGTTTATAATTACATGCACACATTAAATTACCAAAATAATCCCGATACGCTTTATATTGATGATTATCCAACTTATAAAGTAGTTGCGCATACCATTCCCCCAACCGAAAGCAAAGAAATTAAACTAACGGTCGGCAAGCATACCATTATTCCAATTGACGCACCACAGGGTTATTTACAAATTAACCGAGCTATTGGTGTTTATAATTATAATGAAAAAGTAAAATGCATCATCCGAAAAAAAACAGATATGCAAACTCTCAATGTACAAATGCTAAACTCCACCGAAAAATACCTTGTCGGGACCTATGACCTGGAAATTTTAACCCTGCCTCGTACTTATATTTCAGAAAATAATATTGAGCAATCCAAAACAAAAATAGTTGACGTAGCAAGCGCAGGCATGTTAACCATTAAATGTTTGGAAGCTGGTGATGGGAGTGTTTTATTGGAGAAAGAAGGAAAATTAGAATGGGTTTGTAATTTAGGACAATCAACGCAGCAAATATTTTATTTACAGCCCGGCGATTATAGAGTAGAGTGGCGTTCTAAAAGTTTAAAGGGAAGTATTTATACCATCGAAAAAAAATTCAACATCCGTTCCGATCAGCAAACAAATGTTGAGCTCTATAAATAGTGTTTTTAAAGAAATACTGTTCAGCAAAATTCACTATTTTTAGAAAAATGAAGTGGTCTGAAAATCAATCAATTCTAGGGGTTGTAAAAGTTAATTTTTAACACTTAATTTACTGATAATCAATGTACTAAACTTAAATTGCGAATTCCGCTCCTAAACCATATATTTGCACCCTTATTTTAACGAAATATTTTTTTAATTTTTATAGATTATGCAAAACAAAGGAGCGATTAAGATTTTCGCAATTTTATTAGGGTTAGCTTGTATTTTTTACCTTTCATTTACTTGGATCACAAGAAGCGTTGAAAACGATGCATTGGTATACGCTGATGGTGTAGCAACTTCTCCAAAAATGGCAGCTGCTGCAAAGCAATTTGCAAATGGTAATACCACAAAAGAATTAAGTTATATTGATTCTATTAAAACCAAACTTGTTGATCGCTACTTAGATTCGGTTAAAGCACTTCCTGTTTACAGTCTTGGTTTTACAGCTTATACTTACGAAGAGTGTAAAAAACGCGAAATAAATTTAGGTCTCGATTTACGTGGTGGTATGAACGTTACTTTAGAAGTTTCTGTTATCGATATCATCAAAAGTCTTTCTAATAACAGCGCTGATCTTGCTTTTAATCAAGCATTAGAAGAAACACAGAAAAATTTTGGTATTGAGAACAATGATGACTTTATTACATTGTTCGCGAAAAAATATAAAAAGGTTGCTCCGAATGGTAAGTTAGCACCGCTTTTCCAAACAATTGAGAACAAAGGAAAATTGAAATATAACGCGACTAACGAAGAAGTAATAGCGTTTATCACTTTACGTACTGATGAAACAATTACTAACGCCGAAAAAACATTCCGTTCACGTATCGATCGTTTTGGTGTAGCACAACCTAACATTCAGAAATTAGGAACTGGCGGACGGATCTTAGTTGAATTACCTGGTGTAAAAGATAAAGAACGCGTTCGTGAATTATTACAAGGAACAGCAAATCTTGAATTCTGGGAAACATACGAGAACCAAGAAGTAGCTCAATATTTTGAAGCAGCCAATGGTAAATTGCGCGCGATATTAAGTCCTGAAACTTTAGCAAAGGATACTACCAAAACTGCAGACAGTACTAAAGTTGTTGGCGCGCCAATTCCTGAAAATGATATTACTAAAATTGGTAAAGCTGATTCTTTGAAAAAAGATTCTGAAAATAAAGTTGCTGATAGTTTAAAGAAAATGGCGGCAAATACGCCTTCGGTTAATCCGCAGGATACTGCAGTTAAAAATTTCCTTAAACGTTATCCTTTATTCTCGCAATTAGCACCAATTAAACCAAGTTTATACAGCGATGGTAAACAACAATTTTTTACACCAGGCCCTGTTGTTGGTTTAGCATATAGCAAAGAAGATACTGCAAAAGCAAATGAATTTTTAAGAAACGAAAAAGTAAGAAGTGCTTTCCCGTCGAAAATGAAATTCATGTGGAGCTCTAAAACAAAAGAAAATAAAAATCAGGCAGGTGAAGTTGTTGGTGTGTTCTTTGAATTGTACGCAATTAAAACAACCGACCGTAACGGTAAAGCTGCA
>JANYCL010000427.1 GCA_025360355.1 Sphingobacteriaceae bacterium | reverse complement strand
GGAACAAGTTTAACAACTAGATTATTGAATGTTTTGGGAATGGATCTTGGTCCACAAAATCATTTACTACTCGCAAAGAACGAACGCGCTAAATTAAATCCGGATGGTTTTTTTGAGAATTATCTTTTTATGGAAACTTCTCTTTACGCTTTCACAAAACTAAATAGTTGGGGACACCTCCCTCCTTCTCCTGATAAAGTTGCTCAACTAAATTTTGACAAAAACGACCGTGAACAATTTGCTGGTTATACTTTATGCGGCGTGCATGATGACCGCATCAGTAATAAAAATAAAATGGATGCGCTTAATAATTTTGATCTCTTATCTTTAAATTCTTATCTCGAAAAAAAATTCGTTTATCCTTTTGCAATTAAAAATCCGCATTTTTCAGTTTTAACTCCGTTTTTAATTAAGAAGTGGCCCAATGCAAAGTTTCTTGTTTGCTTCAGGGAACCGGGCTCAGCAATAGCTTCAGCAGCTGAAATTACACCCTTGTTGGATGAAAAAATTTATCTGCGTTATTATTCTGAACTTATTGATCTGCCTTCCGACAAAGTTTTATTTTTTTCACATGCAAAACTAATGGAGTCGCCCGAAAATTCTTTGAGAGCTCTTTCAAAAACATTAAATTTAAACGAAGAAAAAATAAAGGAAGCTGTTTCATTAATTGATCCGTCTTTGCATCGTCATAAAATAAAAACAGAATCGAAAAATGAAGCTAAAGCTCTCTATGAATTAATGTTGTCGAAAGCTATTAATAAATGAAAATAGTTCATTTAAATACTTATACCCAAGGAGGCGCCGCAGAAGCTGCATTGCGGTTACATTCTGCTTTGATGCTATCAAAAGTTGAAAGTAAATTTATTGCACTTTATAAAGGTCGTTGCACAATAGATGAAGTTTATGATTTTAGAGACGGATTAAACCCAATTAGTTTCTGGTTCTCTAAAATAAAAAACAAACAAAGAACAACAAACACTTTACGTTTAAGCGAAAAGTCGGGCGAATTATTCAGCGAAATAAGTTCTGTTTGGAAAGTTGATCAGAATTCAGAAGTAAAAACTGCAGATATTGTTCATTTACATTGGGTCTCTAATTATGTTGACCTTCCCTCGTTCTTTAAAAATAAATTAAAAATTGTTTGGACCATTCACGATCATTTTCTTTTTTCAGGCGGATTTCATTACCCACCAATTTGGAAAGGATTTGTTTCAGAAGAGAAAATTTTAGAACAAAAGAATGCTGTAAAAGTTTTACTTGAAGAACATCCTATTGATATTGTTTGTCCTTCGGAAAATTTAAAAATTTTAGCTCAAAACTCGGGCGTGCTTTCAAAATGCACTTTTCATGTCATAAAAAATCCTGTTAATACGGAAATTTTTAAACCGCTTTCAAAAGAAGAATGCAGAAATAAATTAAATATTCCCTCAGAAAATAAAGTGCTTTTCTTTCTTTCCGATCTTATCCAATACGAGAGAAAAGGTTTTCCCCTTCTCAAAAAAGCACTTTCTCAACTGGAGAATGAAGTCACTTTAATAGTTGCAGGAAAAGGAAAGCTTCCTAATAAAATTGGTAAAGTCCAATTAAAACATTTTGATCACGTAAAAGATAAAACACTTTTAAATGAGCTCTATGGAGCTTGCGATCTAATGGTGAATCCGAGTTTAGATGATATTTCAAGCAATACCGTTATTGAAGCAATGGCTTGCGGCAGACCTGTTGTTACATTTAATACAGGAGGAATTCCGGAATTAGTAACTGAAGTAAATGGTTTGATCGCAAAAGACAAAACAGCTAACGAATTAGCAAACACAATTAATTCCGCTTTGAAAATGGATTTTGATGAAAACGCGATCCGGAATAAAGCAATTAAAGAACATTCGTTTGATGTAATTGCCGCAAAATATCTCGAAGTTTACAATAAAGTAAAATAATTACCAGTCAAATCTTTGATCAAGCAATTTGAACAACGCTTCATTGTGCGGTTTGAAGAATTCCGTTAAATATTCGTGCGCTTTAGGATTTATCTTTTCGAACGAACCTTCATTCATTTTTCCAAAATGAATATTCACATCTTTTTCTATTCCTAAAAACTCACAAATTGAATTAAAAATTTTTGAAGGATCTGCGAAAAAACTTTCACTGCTTGTAACCAAAATGTTTTGTTTTGGAAATTCTTTTAACCAATGCTCTAAAAGATCTCCATACATTCCTCTTGTACGATATCCCAAACGCTGATAAGCATAATTATGTTTCGGATCACTTAACGCATGTTTCTTTCCTTCTTCAATTCTCCTGTCTTCCAATTCAAGCGCCTTTTCAAAATCAGTTAACTCCCAACCCATTTTCACCGACATTTTATAATGCGAATACGCTCTTTCAGCCGGATTGCGAAGAATGAAAATTATTTTAGCATTTGGATTATCTTTTAATATACGGGAGGCTGCTTCTTTGCTGTCGATCGTATTTGTAGTTGCATCCAATGTAAAAGCAGGTTTTTTGGTGTTCATTTCCCTGTACATTTTAAATCTTCTTGTTGCAAAAAACGATCTGTAATAGTTTAAGCCCTTTTCGTAATTGGGAGTTGTGCCATAATAAAATATTTCTTTGTTTTTGGCTTCAATGATCTGTGGGTGCTGACTCATTGCATAATATAACGAAGTAGTTCCGCCTTTT
>JANYCL010000422.1 GCA_025360355.1 Sphingobacteriaceae bacterium | reverse complement strand
CAATAAACGATTCATTTGATGACCGCTTCCCATATCGGTACGGATCTCTTTTACAACACGTTTTTGTGCATTGGTTAATTGGAAAGGTAAATGCTTATTATAAAAATCATTAAAATTATCTCCTACTTTACTAAATACAGCTCCGGGAACAGTTTTTACATTGATGTGATGTAAACGCAATAATTTTAATTGAATAAAAAACAATTCTTCAAACTTTAAACGATATTCAGCTTTCTGCAATAAAGTATTTGACTCGGGAAAATGAATTTGTTTCATCGCATCCGATTTCGGCATTAACTTAAAATCAGATAATAATTCCGCCGACAAATTTTCTTCGACACTTATAGAATCTATTTGAGAAATTAATTGTTTCATTAATCTTCTCAAGCCTTCACTGTCGAAGCCTTTACTTTTTAATTTTTCAGTTGAAGAATAAACAGACTGAAAAGCAGATCTCAAATTCATATCCACACCAATCGCCACTTCGATCTCAGGATGTGCAAGATTAAATTTTCTCCCAAATAAAGCCGGCTTTCCAAATACAATGTATTCAGTTTGCGTTTTCAATTTATCCAGCATCCATTTATGTCCTTGAAACCAAACTAATTCAATTGTTCCTGTATTATCTCTGAAAACAGCCACTAAACGTTGTCCGCGCTTTACGCCAACCGTGGTTAAACTTTCAATTACACCCCGTATTTGAACATAAGGCATATCCTCACTAATTTCACTTATACTCTGAAATTTAGTTCTGTCAACATACCGAAACGGATAATGTGTTAAAAGATCACGGAAAAGGAAAATTCCCAATTCAGTTTTTAACACTTCAGCGCGTTGTGGACCAATCCCCTTAAGGTATTCAATTGGTGTATCGAGGAAGACTGACATGGGTCTCTAAAATTACAACAAGCGTATTGTTAATACAATTATCCGTTATTTAATTATAAACATTGTTTTAGCATCTAATTTTATAGAGTGAAATTGGTCCGGCATATTTTATTTCCATTTGTTCTATTTCTCTTTTTTTTCAAGGGACATTCTCAGCTTTTAGATAGTTTTAAAGTGATACTTAAAAGTAAATCTTCTCTCGATCTGGGGATAGAATCGCGTTATTCGTTTATTGATAATAAATTGGCAAGTATGTTTGGTGTTAGGGTCGGCGTGTCATATAAACGGAAATTAAAATTGGGTGGCGGTGTAAGCTGGCTGAATAGCGACATCATTAACAGTTACAATCCTTCATTGGAAACCGGCACTTTAGTTTATACTCCAAAATATTTAAAGTTAGCTTACATAGCGCTCTATGCAGATGTTGTTTTTTATAAAACGCAACGGTGGCAGTTAAGCATTCCGTTACAACTTGGTTTTGGTGCTTCATGGTTTCAGAATACGTATAAATATGATATCACCCGAAATAAAAAGTATTTTTTGATGTTGTATGAACCGGGGATCTCTACTAAATTCAAAATTTTTAAATTCTTTGGTCTTGGCGTTGATATTGGTTACCGCTTCGCGATGAAAAATAACAGTAATGTAAGCGACAGATTTAGTTCTCCTACTTATGCTTTTAATGTTTTGTTTTGGCCTGATCAGTTGTTCTTTGAAGTATTCCCCAAATCGAAAATAACGGAGAAATACGGTCCTGCTATCTGGTAAATTATTCTTTCAAAAAATTCTTTAGTGCCTTGTAAACATCCAACGCTTCATCATCACTCAGCTGCATTCCAAAACGAACTACTTTTGATTGACAATGAAATTCTAAACGTTCGCCGCCTTTGATCCAGAAACTTTGATTTATAGTATCAGCAAAACTAGTTCCGCTAACTTCAATTAATTCCAGCTCCGTTACCAATTCCAGATCAAATTCTTTTATTTTTCCTTTTCCTGAAATTTCGCGCTGATATTGTAATTTGCCCTTCTTGATCCATAATTTTTCGCGTCCGTATTTTTTCCAGATAAAAGCTCTCGTAATTTTAAATTCATAATACAGCCAAAACGATAAATACACTAAAATAAAAATCTTAGCATCGCGGTTTGTAACATTAAAATAATTTCCGAAAACAATAAGACCACACACCGTCCAAGCCAATAACCATAAAAAAAGCACAAAAAGTTTCCTTTTGTCGGTAGTAGGCAAAATAACAAGACTAAACACATTGTCTTTTTCCACAATACTTACTCTTGGACTAATTACTTTCATTTTTTGTTTAAATAAATTTTTAAAACTAAAATTTAAATACTTTCTTTAGGTACAAATTTATAATTAGTTTAATGAATAACCCAAAACGGACACTAAATTTATTTGACACCGTAATGCTGGTATCGGGCTCTATGATCGGCTCCGGTATTTTCATTGTGAGTGCAGATATGAGCCGTAGTTTGGGCTCACCTGTTTGGCTCTTATTATGTTGGGTTTTGTCGGGAGTAATTACCTTATTTGCTGCCTTAAGTTATGGCGAATTAGCGGGCATGATGCCTGAGGCCGGTGGTCAGTTTATTTATTTAAAACGCGCTTTTGGCAAATTAACTGCCTTTGTTTATGGTTGGACTGTTTTTTTAGTGATACAAACCGGTGTAATTGCTGCCGTCGCTGTAGCTTTTGCAAAATTTACGGGCGTTTTTATTGAGTTTTTCGACGAGAAACATGTTTTAATTGAACTAGGAAATTTCAAAGTAACAAGTGCGCAATTGTTAGCCATCGCTTCCATTGCATTTTTAACCTGGTTAAATTCACGAGGAATACAAAATGGAAAAATAATTCAACGTGCTTTTACATCTGCAAAACTAATTGCTTTGTTTGGTTTAATTATTGTGGGAATAATTTTAGGATCTCAGACAGAAATTTTTTCAAATAATTTTTCTGATTCTTTAGCATACAGAACAGATGTTATAAATAATGTAGTAACAACTACACCGCTCGAAGGAATTGGCATCATGACAGCTTTAGGTGTTGCCATGATCGGCGCTTTGTTTAGCAGTGATGCTTGGAATAATGTAACATTTATTGCAGGAGAAATTAAAGAGCCGCAGCGCAACAT
>JANYCL010000385.1 GCA_025360355.1 Sphingobacteriaceae bacterium | reverse complement strand
TAAAATTGTGATGCGTTCTTTAAAAACAATAAGTGTAAAAAGTATAACCATTATTGGATTCGAGATCATGATAATGGCAGAGTTAATAGGTTTGGTAAGACTCAAGCCATAAATAAAAAATACCTGATTAAGAAAAACTCCAAACAAAGCTAAAATGGCAAGTTTTTTCAGATCGCCTTTATGTAAAGATTCTTTTTTTGTAAATAAAGAAAGGATCCAAAACAAAGCACCCGCACCCGAGATCCGTAAAAGAACCAAAGCAAGTGGACCAATATGAACGGGCATAAGATCTTTTGCAATAGAATAATTTAAGGCGTAAATTACCTGTGCGGCAAATAAAGAAATATGAGCTTTTACAACGTTTGTCATTCTGATAAGATCGCGACAAAGATGCGGGAAAATTTTGGATATTTGTAATAGCATTTGTTATGATAATTAAAGACCAAACAGAACATACGATCGAACTGAAGGATAAACCTAAAAGAATTATCTCCATAGTGCCATCGCAGTCGGAATTATTGTGGGATCTTGGTTTGAAAAAGGAATTGGTTGGTATTACTAAATTTTGTGTTCATCCGAATGAAATGTTCAGGAGTATTGAGAGAGTAGGCGGTACAAAAAAATTAGATCTTGATAAGATCCGCCTCTTAAAGCCTGATCTGATCATTGGAAACAAAGAAGAAAATGAACAAACGCAAATTGAGGAATTACGGAAAGAATTTCCGGTTTGGATGAGCGATATTTATGATCTGAGCGACGCTTTTGATATGATCACTTCTATCGCTGAAATAACGCATACTGAAAACAAAGCAGAACAATTAATTAAGATCATTAAAAATAATTTTGAAAAACTTGATCTAAAAAAATGTAAAGGTAAAAAGGTAGCTTATTTTATTTGGTACGATCCATTCATGGCAGCAGCGAAAAATACTTTTATCGATCATCTCATTGAAAGGCTGGGAATGGTAAATGTATTTGCTTATTTAACACGTTATCCCAATGTTAACGCGGCACAAATAAAGGGAGCAGAACCCGATTATATTTTTTTATCATCGGAACCTTTTCCGTTCACTGAGAAACATATTCGGGAACTAAAACAAATTAGTCCGGCATCAGAAGTGATTTTGGTAGATGGCGAAATGTTCAGTTGGTATGGCAGCCGATTACAATATGCGCCTGCTTATTTTGAGAGTTTAGGATTATAAACAAATGCATGTTTAAATTTTTGTTTTAAGAATCTCGATTTAGAGTAAAATCTGTAACAATTTATGCTAGCTTTGTTAGGATTTTGCACTCGTACTAAGTCCGAATGTCCTCGCAAATTAAATTTTAAGATCATCATGAAACAATTAATTCTTCTTCTTTCGTTTTTTGCTTTTGCACTTAATGTAACAGCGCAAACCAAATCAAAAACTAAAAAAACTGTCGAACCCATTGCAGGTGAAGCTCCCGTTAAGGATCCTGTTGATACCATTCTTGGTTTTGCAATGTTTGATGGCATGACACCATTTGAAGCTGTAGATTACCAATTACCAAACGAAAGCGAAACAGATCCTGTTACAGGCAAAAAAACTTTTTATAAAGATGTAAAAAGAAGGAATGATTCGATCAGGGTAATTTTCAAAAAAGCGTATAAAAAAAGAAACAATACATTCTACGTTGCAAGTAAACGTCCCGTTCGTGATGGGGATAAAATGAAACTTTGCATCAATATTATCAATAAGGATACTAATTTATTGTATTGCGTTGTGGATTCTGTTTGTAAAGATCCCGAGTTCTCAAAAATAATGTTCGAAAAACAAAAAGGGGATTCTGTTTATATGTTGATCTATGTTTACGCGTTTTCTAAGTTGGGTGGTAATTGTAATGGGGAAAAGGAAGCTAAATTATTTTTTACGCGTTGGAATGTAGTTGAAGGTCGTGCTATTTGGAAAAACAAATACATAAGTTCCTGCGCGAAAACAATTACAAATATGACGAAAACGCCAATTGAAGAATGGGATGGTAAATCAATACTGACCGTTAATTATCACCGCGGCACTTCGTTTTATGAAATAATGTTCGACCCTGAACATCCTGAATTAGGAATTCAGAATAACAAGGAGGGCGCTAAAACAACAGAATAATTTATTTTGATTTGATGGAGAAGTAATATTCTTCTAAAGGAAAGTTAGAAACAATAATATACCAGATAAAATCATCTTTAAATAAATAATAAAAGTTCTTCTCAAACGAAAATTTCGAAACGTCAGCGTCAAACTTGTCACTATGCAAACCTTTTTCTTGAGTTAAACTCGC
>JANYCL010000384.1 GCA_025360355.1 Sphingobacteriaceae bacterium | reverse complement strand
CTGTAAAATATTTTTTAGCGTAACCTTTTTTAGAAACAGTAATAACAAATTCAGCACCCATTGGTAAATACAGCGCATACGAACCGGTTAATGAAGTAGGGAATGCAGTAAATGCTTTTCCATTTTGGGTAACACTTACCATAACACCACCAATGGCATTTTTTCTTTCATCAGAAACTTTACCGCCAATATTTAGCGATTCACTTTGAGCAAAAGAACCCAAGGCCAGAAAAAGTAAAAATGTTATTTTAAGGATCTTCATAGTAACAGACTGCAAAAGTAGACTAATTTTGAAGCATTTGACTACCAAAACAGACAATTTAACGTTAATAATTGTTGTTTTATCGATAAAAAATAATAATTGGACGGTAGGGATTAGGGAATTTACTTCGCTAAATACTGATTTTCAGCTTGTTGCCAGTTTAGCACATTCCACCAGGCTGTAATATAGTCGGCACGTTTATTTTGGTATTTTAAATAATAAGCATGTTCCCAAACATCTAAAGCAAGAATCGGATGTCCTTTATCAGCCGCGCAATCCATTAAAGGATTGTCTTGATTAGGCGTAGTTGTTATTTTTAATTTTCCGTTCTGTTCAATTAACCAGCACCAACCGCTTCCAAAGATCTTTAATGATTTTTCAGAAAATTCTTTTTTAAAAATATCGAATGTATTAAAATCTGCAATAATTTGATCGCCTAATTTTCCGTTTGGTAAATTTGCATCACCTTTCGGATTCGCTTTCATTAATTGCCAGAACAAAGAGTGATTATAATGTCCGCCGCCATTATTACGAATTGCAACATCTAGTTTTGAAGCCTGAGAAAATAATCCTGACCAGGTCTGATCACCGTTATACGCTTCAAGAGCTTTATTTAATTTATCAACGTAAGCCTGATGATGTTTGTCGTGATGTATTTGCATGGTTTGCGCATCAATAAAAGGTTCTAAAGCATCATACGCATATGGTAAAGCAGGTAAAGTAAATTTTCCGCCGTCTTTAGTTTCTCCTGCTAAATTATCAAGAGCATTTAATTTTTCTTCGCTCATTAAATTAGTTGCGAGTCCGGCTAAACCAAGTAAAGCACTTTTCTTTAAAAAATCTCTTCTGTTATTTTCCATATTAAAATTGAATTAATAATTGATTTTTTTCGACAGCAGTACCTTTTTGCGCAATAATTTTTTTTATGATCCCATCAGCCGGCGATTTTAAAACGTTTTCCATTTTCATGGCTTCCAGAACTAATAATGATTCGCCTTTTTTTACTTCTTGCCCTTCAGTAACTAAAATATTTAAAACCATTCCGGGCATTGGCGCTTTAACATCGCTTATTTTTTTTGCGGCAATATTATCTAAACCTAAATTATGTAGGAGCTCATCGTATTTATCTTTAACATCAAGCGAATATTTTTTACCATTCACTTTGATCACTAATTTTTTTTCGGCGTGATCCGCTTTTATAACATCGATATTATACGATTGATTATTTAGTATTAAATGATATTGTTGATCGCCCACATTCAAAATATCGGCTTCTACAGACTTACCGTTCGATGTGCCTGTTACTTTACTGCCGTTAAAGTCTAATTCGGTTTTTAAAGTTGTTTTGCCGTTTATGGTGATGTTATACATAGATTTCAAATTTAGGGATTAATAGCAACAAAAAACCCATCCGTTTTAGGGGATGGGTTATAAGTTTTTAAGGCGGGAATTATTTTTTAACAAATTCGCCCATTTTATTATCGAAGTTCAGGAAGTAACCGCCTTTTGGAAGGTTAGATACATCTACTTTAGAACCAAATCCTTTTTTAACGATGTTACCATACTGATCGTAAATCTCATACATGGTTTCGATAGGAGTATCTTTTGCCATGAAATTAATGTCTTTTGAAGCTTTTACAGGAGCAAATGTAATTTCAGGTACATCAGCCATAACCTCTACAGGCTTAGATAAACGGGGCTGTCCGCTATAATCTGTTTGACGAACACGAACTTGATTTTTACCTGAATGCGGAACTACTTTAAAGGTGTAAGGATTTGTAGAAGGAGTACCAATACCATCAACTTCGCCAACCTTAACCCATTTATTCCAACGGAACTGCTCAACTGCGAATGCTAATTTACCTGTTTCAGACTTAGTAGACCATTTAACGGTACCGTCTTTCTCGAATGACATGCTAATAACTTCAAAAGTACTTTTTGGCTTTAAAACCTCAGGATTTAACACTTTAGGCTTACAGTCTTCTTTATGTTTGATCTTAATCTCAACTTTATCTCCAACATTTAACTTGTGGGGCTTAAAATCAACCTCAAAAGCGCTGGAAGCAATCTCATCTGTAGCAATATTTCCATTTACAAGCACCTCGATCACACAAAAACCAACTCCACCGCTACCATAAGGATTTTGAACATATAAGTTTTTGCCTTGATAGTTACCTTCGAGAATAATTACACCCCCTTGAGAATAGGTTTTCGAGCCAATGATAATGGCTAAAAGGAGGTATAAATAAGTTTTCTTCATCGATAAAAGCAAAAAAATGACCGCATAAACGGCGTTGCAATATTAAAACGATATTTTAAAAAAACAAAATATATTTTCAAAAAAATTAAGCTATTTGGATAGAGTTGAAAATTGAGTTATATTTAAGTAGTTTTGCAGTGAATTTAGAGATTTATGAAAATTATATCAAAATACAGCTTTATTCTAGCCCTTTCGGTATTTTTTGCGGCTTGTGGTGGCGGTAAAGACAGTGAAAACACTCAAAGACCTGAAGGCAGTGGTGGTTATATTCGTATTGCTGAGGTAACTCCTCCAAAAAATATTTTTCCTCAAGCTATTACCAACCAAGTAGAAGGCATGATTGCTTGTCAGATGCATGAAGGGTTGGTTCGCTTAAATCCGAAAACTTTAGAACCTGTTCCGGGTTTAGCTGAAAAGTGGGAAGTTTCACCGGATGGAAAAACAATTACTTTTCATTTACGCCAAGGATGTTATTTTCAAAGTGCCGAAGATCCTGAAAGCGGTAAAAAAGGAAGCGAAATAACTTCCAAGGATGTAAAATTCACTTTCGAATTATTAAGCACAGATCGTTTAACGAATATGCATTTCCCAACTGTTTGTAAAGACCGCATTGTTGGCGCAAACGAATATTTTGAAGCAAGTTCTAAAGGACAAAAAACAGAATTAAAAGGTTTCAAAGTAATTGATAAATACACATTCAGTATTTCATTAAATAATGCTTCCGGAATTTTTCTTCAAATATTAGCAAATCCTGTAACATCAATTATTAGTGAAGATGCTTACAAATTACAATATGAAAATTTAAAAGTTGG
>JANYCL010000319.1 GCA_025360355.1 Sphingobacteriaceae bacterium | reverse complement strand
TAAAGGTTATAAATTTTAACCTTCAGCAACTTCATCATTTCTGTAAGCCAACCACAAAAACAATGTATTAAAGTAAGCATAAAAACTTGCGCCCGCTTGTGTTTCGAGAGTGTCTTCTGTCATGAAAGAAATTATTATTATTATGAAAAACATAAAATAAAGTCCGTGCAATTTTTTCCGAAAAACAATTATAGGATAACAAATACTAAAAAGAAAGACCGCCAAGCCCAAAATTCCGAATGCAACTGTAATTGCTAAGAATTGGTTATGAGAACGCAAGCGCCATTCGTGAGAAAGATTTGTATTGGTACGGTAATATGCTTTATCAAAAGCCATTTGTGCATCGCCTGTTCCTACTCCGAACCAAATATTCCGGTGAATGATAAATGCAGCAGCTTTCCAAAATTCAAAGCGCATAAGCATTGTGTTGCCTGAAGGGTTCGCGCCATTTTTATAATCTTGGTATTCCCACAAAAATTCTTTTACACGTTTTCGTATAGCAGAAGCATCGGCATATTTATAATTAGTAATTCCTTTTTCAATGTTTTCAATATCTGTTTTATTTAATTGCGATAAGCCGACTGAATCTTTTGTTAGACCTTTACTTGCCATGTAACGTATCAATGTCCAAACAACAGGATTATTTTTTTTATCGTTTTGATTAATGTTTAGTTTACTTAGTAAAGACCAGCCACTGAATAATTCCTCGTACTGAATGTTATATCCAACGTAAAATCCACTTTCGGTTTGTTTATTGATTTTTGGTTTAGCATAAGATCTTCCATTATAAGTTTTTTGCTTTATCGTATTAACAACTGAAGTATCAATAAAATTACTCGCTTTCCACTCATTATGAATAAACCAAAGTCCGGCTACTATTCCAACAATTAATAAAGAGAAACCAATTAATTTAATTTTTACGCTTTGTTTAACGATAAGATATAAAACAAAAACGATCGCAAGCAATCCAAACATTACCAAGCCCGTTACAAAACTAAAAGCCAGCATGAACCAAAGGAGATATAAAATTATAAGCGCTGATATTATTTTTACACGGAAAGAATTTTCTTCCAAAATAAAATAAACCAAGGTACAAATACCAAGATTAATGAAAAGTCCGAAACGGATGTGCGAAATAAAACGCGAGGCTTTCCGAATATCAACTAAAACATGACTATAAGAATAATATATACACCAAAAAGAACTGAGTACAATGCCTGTAACAAGCAGCCCAAGTAATACATGAAGTTCTTTTTTATTTAAAGGTTTTGCTGAAAAGAAGATCAAGGGCATTAACATTAAAGGGATTTTGATCTTTATATCGTGCAAACCTTCCCCAATATTGGAAGTGAAAATTAAACCTGCCCAATGCATTAAAAATACCGAGCTCAAGATCCAGAATAGTTTATGTCCTTTTAGTGTATTCCACTTTTCCTTATAATTCCCTTCAAATACCCAATTTGAGAATAATATTATTTCAGGGATACTTGTTGGTACGGTGCCGAAGAGCATGCTGCCTGCCATTGAAAAAAGGCCGAACAGAAAAATATATCTATGTATGGTTGGAGAAAACACTTATTTATGAACGTAAAAAGCAGCTGTAAATTATGTAAAATAAAGGAAATTATACCAATTGTTATTATAAAATGGTCCAAAGGACATTTTGTAATTTACAATGGCTAATGCCGATACCAGTCTTCCAAATAAAAAATCAAAAAAAAATACTGGTAATCGGTATAACTAAAGCACTTTAGCGTGCATAAAAGAATGTACCAACAAAGCCCTGTTTTTATTTTTTTATAGAAAAAGCGAACCTTTTTAAAAATGACCTCGTACAAGTAAGTAACAAACCCCAAAACAACCCGGAACCCCTCTCAAACAAACATTTTGAAGGGGCTGGTAAAAAAGCAAAGCCAATAAAATATCCAATCAACTATTTAAAAATTAAAAAAACTAAATAAACATGAAAACATTAACTTATTTAAAACTCATTTGTTATGAAAACAAAAATTTACATTTCGACATTGTTGGCACTTACCATTCAGGTAATGGTAAACGGCCAAACAC
>JANYCL010000277.1 GCA_025360355.1 Sphingobacteriaceae bacterium | reverse complement strand
CCTGATATTACAATTTGTCACAACAACAGTAATGGTTCAAAACAAACAATTGTTATAAAACAGAGTACATGGCCGCAACATCAAGCGCATGGTGATGTTATGGGCGCTTGTCCGAAACTTGAAGGAAGTGATGCAGGTTTTGATCCTGATATTACGATCTGTCATAAAAATGCTGATGGTACGGAAACTAAAATGGTTATTAAACAAAGTCAGTGGGCGGCGCATCAAGCGCATGGTGATTATCAAGGCGGAGATTGCGCTGTTTCTACTAATACTGCAACTTCAAGTAATACTGTTGTAATTTGTCATAATAACGGTGATGGAACAAAGACAACAATGACAATTTTATTGACGCAATTCTCTTTGCATAGAGCACACGGCGATTTAATGGGAGCTTGTCCTCCTAATTCTTCACAAACTAATACAACTGCTGCAACAACAAGTATTACAATTTGTCATAAGAATGGAGATGGTTCAACTACAACACTAAGTATTCCGAGTGATCAATGGTCGGCACATAGAGTTCATGGTGATTTTATGGGAGCCTGTCCGCCTCCTCAAAAAATAGTTACACCTGAGAGTGAAGGGGAGGTCAAACAACCTAAATCAGAAGGAGAAATGAAAAATCCGGGAAGAACAAATCAATCACAACAGCAACAGCCGGAAAATGTACAACCGCAAAAAACGGAGCAGCCAAAAACTGAAGAAGGAAAAATATTGAAACCAAGATAAAATTATGAATCTTATTTTAATTGATGATGAAAAAACGTGGCTGAATTTATTGCCACTAACGTACACCAGACCTGTATCTGAGATCCGAATTGGTATTTTAACCATTCGTGAAAAATGGGAAAAACATTTAAAAACGAAAGCGAGTTATGGTTGTAAGGATCATTTGAGACTTAAATTTCCCACTGTATTCAAAAAGAACATTAATAATTATTTCGTTAACTCAAATATTATTCCTGATGCAAAGTTAGTTGCTGCAATTAAAAAATTAAAACCTAAGGAAGGTATAAAGAAAGGCAATTTGTTCATTGCTTTTTGTACGGGAAATGATGCTGTTACAGCTGCGGAAGTTGGTACGAATTGCAAAGAGTATTCCGGCGAAGTTTTTTCTATCAATAATGTTTGGGATATTTTCCAAAAGAATGGTGAAGTTTTAAAAGCAGATTTCGATCTCCTCACCAAAGGAAAAAAATCGCAAGCACTTAGTAGATCAAATACTGTTGTAGGAAAAAAGAATTTAATATTTATTGAGAAAGGCGCTAAAGCTGAAGCATGTACTTTTAATACTAACACCGGTGCAATTTACATTGGAAAAAATGCCGAAGTTATGGAAGGCGCTTTGGTACGCGGACCATTTTCGTTAGGTGAGGAAAGTGTTTTAAAATTAGGTGCTAAAGTTTATGGACCAACTACAATCGGTCCGCACTGCAAAGTTGGTGGTGAAGTAAGTAATTCGGTTATTTTTGGTTACAGTAATAAAGCACACGATGGCTTTATTGGGAATACGGTGATTGGTGAATGGTGTAATTTAGGTGCAGATACCAATACAAGTAATTTGAAAAACAATTACGGCACTATAAAATTATTTAATTACGAAAGTAATAGCAGTAAAGATACAGGTTTGCAATTTTGCGGTTTAATAATGGGAGATCACAGTAAATGTGGTATCAATACCATGTTCAATACAGGAACTGTTATTGGAGTTGGTGCTAATATTTTCGGCGGAGGATTTCCGCCAACGCATATCCCAAGTTTTGTGTGGGGGGGGGCAGAAGGATTTGATACTTATAGATTAGATAAAATGTTTGAAACAACTCAACGTGTTTATGCAAGACGGAATATGAGTTTAGAAACTGCAGAAAAGAAAATACTCGAAGTTATTTTTGCCGAGACTACAAAGTTTAGAGAGTGGGAGTAGAAATGAGTAAATTAGTTAAAGAAATAAACGTTCTAAACGTAGACTTATCCGCCCAATGGAGTGTGTATAGGTCTACTTTTGGTAGTACTATATACTAGTTACTGGCAATAGGGTGCGGACATTTATGTGGACAAACAATTGCTGTCAAAAAATGTCTGGAACGGTTTCTTTATCGCTCTTTTTTGACCTAACTTAGATAAAGAGCCTATTTAAATAAAGGTAAAAATAAATAAAATGAAATTTTTTTTATACAAATCATTATTTGCACTTCTTATCCTAAGCAATCATGCTTCCGGACAAAAACAAGGTAACATTTGGCTTTTCGGCGAAGGTGGAGGATTAGATTTCAATAGCGGAAATCCTGTTTCGTTTTCGGGTGGACAAGTTTATGGAATGCCAACACAAATTGGGGACTTTCCTTATGATGAAGGCTGTACCTCTATAAGTGATAGTAGCGGAAATTTACTTTTTTATTCAAACGGAATGAAAGCTTGGAATAAATTACATCAAGTGATGCCTAATGGTGACAGCTTGATGGGGTTTACTTCTTCTTCTTCTTCTTCATTTGCTATTCCAAAACCTGCAAGCGACAGTCTTTTCTATTTATTTACTACTGATGGCCTTGAGCATAAATTACGTAATGGCCTCCGCTATTCCATAGTAAATATGTGTCTCGACAATGGCAAAGGGGACGTGAAAAAATCACAGAAAAACATTTTATTACTTGATACTGTTTCAGAAAAACTATGCGCCATTTCTCATACAAACGGAACCGACATTTGGTTAGTAGCGCATAAATACCATACAAGTTTGTTTTACGCATATTTAATCACTCCCACTGGTATAAATGCTCCAATAATAACAAATATTGGATCTATACATACAGCCACAACTTTCTCAACTTTTGGTGCAGCAATCGGGCAAATGAAAGCTTCGTCAAATGGAAGTTTGATTGCGCTTGTATATTCTAATGTCAGTCCAAGTGTGATTGAGGTTTTTAACTTTAATCCAACAAATGGGGGTTTGTCAAACTCAATAAGTTTAACTCCTGCTTTTAATGAATGTGGTGTTGAATTCTCACCCGACAACTCAAAGTTATATGTTTCAAGCCTGCAAGGTGTTCATCAATTCGATCTTAGTGTGTTTAATCTGACCGCAATTAATGCAACAAAGATTCAAATCAGTTCTACAGGCGCCGCACCGAGCTACCTACAACTAGCCTCCAATGGCAAGATATATTCCACCAGAGGAAATAACAAATTAAGTGTTATAAACAATCCGAATTCACTTGGTTCTGCTTGTAACTTTTCCTTGGACGCCATAAGCGTTGGCACATCAACATATTGTGTTTCTCTACCTCTTTTTATCGCAGGATACCAGTATAAAAATAAATTAGCAGGCTGTCCTGTAAACCCTACTAGTCTAATTGAATTTGAATCAGGTAATTTTTCTATTTATCCCAATCCTGTTTTGAATGAGTTAAATGTTACATCATTGGATAACAATTTAAGTCACATTTCAATAACTAATTCTATCGGACAAATAATTTACGCTTCCGCATTAAGTTCTAAAGCATCATTCATTGACTTCTCACCTTTCGACAGTGGACTTTATTTCATAGAAGTTTCTTCGGACAAAGGAATTGTTCGCCGAAAAATAATAAAGTAGTGACGTATGGAACTGTGTAGCACCCTACAGCCAGTAACACACGGTGTGGCGACCAGCGGGCGGAAGAAGGTCATCGCGGCGCGCAGAATTTTTGTCCGCAAGCGGAATTTTTATTTGCGGCCGCTAATTTTGTTGAGTATCTTTAAATAAACGTTTTAGGGTGTAGACGGTTGAGTGTTTCAAAACCCGCCGATCGCCAACCGTGAAAACGTTAATCTAATAAATAAAAAAACTAAACAATATGAATCCACTCCAACAAATCCCCGAAACATTAATATGGCTTGTGCCTTTAATTATTATTCTTGCCATTTGGGAAGGCGTTTGGAAATTAATTGCCATGTGGAAAGCAGGAAGAAATAATGATATGGCCTGGTTTATTTGTATCGCTCTTATTAATACAATTGGGATCTTGCCAATTATTT
>JANYCL010000276.1 GCA_025360355.1 Sphingobacteriaceae bacterium | reverse complement strand
TTACCGGGAGCTCCTCCGCCATCTAACGATGCAACACATACGAATTTACCTGAAGGAAAAATTTTCCACTCTATTACTTATGGTAAAAATTTAATGGGTGCACACGCAAGTATCTTAACACAGGAAGAGCGCTGGAAGTTAGTTTACTATGTACAAAAATTACAAGGACCAAAAACAACTGCTTCAGATTCAACAAAAACAGCACCGGTAGCAGAAGTAAAAAAAGAAGTAAAAAAATAACACATTAATTAATTCATAGAAATTAGAATATGAATACTGATAAACTACAATTCACAATCCCGGCAAAAGCCAAAATGGCTTCGTACATTTTAATGGCTATCGGATTGGTATCAATTATTTGCATGTTTATGATGGATCACAATGATGATCCGCATTATCATAACAACCGTGCCTGGTCAAATATTTTTGCGAGCGCGTTTTTCTTTACGGCGATCGCATTAGCTGCATCTTTCTTTTTAGGATTGCAGTATGCTGCTGAGGCAGGTTGGGCTACAACTATCAAACGTGTTATAGAAGCAGTAACCATGTACTTGCCTTGGGGTTTAAGTATTATGTTGTTGTTATTTATTCTTTGTCAGTTCCAGGTAAATCATATTTACCAATGGATGGATCCGGAAGCTGCAGCACACGATAAAATTATTGCAGGTAAAATGGGATATTTCGGTTGGTTCTGGTGGATGCGTACAGCTTTCTACATGATCGGCTGGACATGGTTCACAATGAAATTACGCAAGAACTCAATTGAAGCAGATAAATTAGATATTGATGTAAATAGCAGTTACCACTGGAAAAACGTAAAATTAGGTGCGTGGTTCATGGTTGTGTTCGCAGTTACATCTTCTACATCTGCATGGGATTGGTTACTAAGTATTGATATCCACTGGTTCTCTACATTATACGGATGGTATATTTTTTCAGGAATGTGGATCAGCGCTTTAGTTACAATTACAATGTTAGTAGTGTGGTTAAAAAAATTAGGATACTTAGAATTCGTAACAGAAAGTACCGTTCATGATATTGGTAAATGGATGTTCGCTATTTCTTTCTTGTGGACATATTTATACTTCTCTCAATTCATGTTGATCTGGTACGCAAACATTCCTGAAGAAGTTATTTATTTTCAAACACGTTGGGAAAGCTACAAAACATTAATGTGGACAGTTCTCTTCATAAACTTTGCATTCCCAATGGTAATGTTAATGAGCCGCGATTGTAAACGTAATTTCTTTTTCCTTGTTTTTGTAGGAACAATAATTTTAGTCGGACATTTTCTTGACATTATTATGATCGTAATGCCGGGTACTGTTGGTCACCACTGGACAGGTGTTAGCTGGATGGAATTCGGAACATTAGCTTTCTTTTTAGGTTTGTTTATTTATGTTGTATTAAATGCTCTTGCTAAAGTGCCGTTGTTAGTTAAAAATCACCCGTTCGTGCAGGAAAGTTTGCATCACTCAATATAAATAGTACCGAAAAAGAAATTATATATAAAAGAATTTAAAATTAACAGCATATGAAACTTCTAGTTCTATTAGCCATCTTACTTCTGATAATTGCAGGGCATCAATTATTGAGAATTATTGAATTGTCAAGGGGTTTGAAAAAAACTAAAGATTGGGAATTAACCAACTCTGACAATAACGCAATGGGGAAACTCATGCTAACATTCATGATATTATTCCTCTTAGCTTTCTTTTGGCAAACACACCGTTGGATCGACAGAAGCCTTCCTGGTTCTGCTTCCGAACATGGTTTGAAAATAGACTGGTTATGGGATGTTAATATGAATTATATTGTGGTTCCTGTTTTCTTAGTAACAAATTTTATTCTGTTCTTCTTTGCTTACAAATACCGTGGGAACACCAATAGAAAAGCAACTTTCTTTCCTCACAGTAATACATTAGAAATGATCTGGACAATTGTTCCTGCCATTGCCCTTGCTTTCATTATCATTTTTGGTTTAAAATACTGGAACGAAATTATGGCCGATGCCGAAGATCCAAATAAACTTACCATTGAACTTTATGCAAAACAATTCGATTGGACTGCACGCTATGGAGGTAAAGATGGAAAGTTAGGAACTACCGATTTTAAACAAATTGGCGGTACAAACCAAGTGGGTTTGGATACTAATGATGTTTTAGGTCACGATGATATTACAGTGAAAAACGAATTTCACATTCCTGTAGGAAGAGAAATTGAATTATTAATGCGTTCTCGTGATGTAATTCACTCAGCTTACTTACCGCATTTCCGTGCTCAAATGAATTGTGTGCCGGGTTTAATTACTGCATTTAAATTTAAGCCGATCAAAACTACAGAAGATATGCGTAAAGATCCTTACGTAATACATATGATGGCAGCTATTAACAAACAACGTGAAAAATTCGGCAAAGATCCGGTGATATTTGATTATCTTTTATTATGTAATAAAATTTGCGGAGAAAATCATTATAACATGCAAATGAATATTGTTGTTGAAAGTGAAAAAGATTACAATGCATGGATGGCAAAAGAACAAGCAAAAAAAACAGGTAAAGCAGCAGTTGCTTCAAAATAAAAATATTTAATACAGATAAATATGGGAACTAAACACACAGAGACAGCATTGGAACATGAGCACGCAACGCACCACGATCATGCTCATGATCACGACGAGCATCACGAAACATTTGTGAGTAAATACATCTTCAGCATGGATCACAAAATGATCTCGCGCCAGTTTTTAATTACTGCAATTATTATGGCATGTGTTGCCATGACAATGTCGATGATCTTCCGTTTTCAATTAGCATGGCCGGGTGAAAAATTTGCATTCGTACATGCAATTCTTGGCGACAAATGGGCAAAAGACGGTATCCTCGATCCAAATATGTATTTAGCTTTAGTTACAATTCATGGTACCCTTATGGTGTTCATGGTTTTAACCGGCGGATTAAGCGGAACGTTTGCGAATCTATTAATACCTTACCAGATCGGAGCACGTGATATGGCTTCAGGATTCTTAAACATGTTATCATATTGGTTCTTCTTTGTTTCAAGTTCAATTATGTTAGCTTCTTGTTTTATTGAAGATGGCCCTGCATCAGGTGGTTGGACAATTTACCCCCCTTTATCTGCATTACCCGAAGCCATGCCCGGTTCTAAATTAGGTATGACGATGTGGTTAATATCAATGGCATTATTCATTATCTCATCTTTATTAGGCGGTTTAAATTACATCATCACAGTAATTAACTTACGTACTAAAGGAATGAAAATGACCCGCATGCCATTAACCTGTTGGGCGTTTTTAATCACAGCTATCTTAGGTGTATTATCTTTCCCTGTATTATTCTCTTGCGCATTATTATTGATCTTCGACCGTAGTTTCGGTACAAGTTTTTATTTATCGGATATATACATTGGGGGCCGACCGTTAGATAATGTTGGAGGTAGTCCAATTTTATTCGAACACTTATTCTGGTTCTTAGGTCACCCTGAGGTTTACATTGTATTATTACCTGCTTTAGGAATTACATCTGAAGTAATTTCAACTATGTCACGCAAACCAATTTTCGGTTACCGTGCAATGATCGGTTCCATGTTAGCGATCGGTTTCTTGTCGTTCATCGTTTGGGGTCATCATATGTATATGACGGGGATGAATCCTTTCTTAGGTTCAGTATTCGTATTCACCACATTATTAATTGCAATTCCTTCAGCAGTAAAAGCGTTTAACTATATAACCACACTCTGGAAAGGAAATATACAATTTACACCGGCAATGATGTTCTCTATCGGATTAGTGTCTTCATTTATTTCGGGTGGTGTTACAGGTATTATTCTTGCTGACTCTGCATTAGACATTAACGTACACGATACGTATTTTGTGGTTGCCCACTTCCACATTGTAATGGGACTATCTGCTATCTTCGGTATGTTTGCCGGAGTTTATCATTGGTTCCCTAAAATGTTTTTAAGGATGATGAATAAGAAATTAGGTTTCTTACATTTCTGGATCACATTTATCTCTGCTTATGGAGTATTCTTCCCTCAGCATTATTTAGGATTAGCAGGTGTACCTCGTCGTTATTACACTAACAGTAATTTCCCAATGTTCGACAACTTAGTTGACATTAACGAGATCTGTACGATTTTCGCCATCATTGGTGGAATTGGTCAGCTAGTTTTCTTATTCAATTTCTTCTACAGTATTTTCCGCGGCGAAAAAGCTCCGCAAAATCCTTGGAACTCGAATACATTAGAGTGGACAACTCCTGTTGCAAATATTCACGGTAACTGGCCCGGTAAATTACCTGTAGTTCACCGTTGGGCTTATGATTATAGCAAGCCGGGACAAGAACATGATTTCGTTCCGCAAACTGTTCCTCTGGCCGAGGGCGAACACGACGGAGGCGAACATTAACAAATTTAAAACGCTCTGCATAAGCAGGGCGTTTTTGTTTTAGTATCTTTACTATAGTAAAAATCACCATGATAGCCTTATATATTATTTTAGGAATAATTATTCTCGCAGCAATTCTTTCAGCTGTAATGCCGGCAAAATATGTTGTTGAGAAAAGTGTCGTGATCAATAAAGCACCATCAGAAGTTTATTCAAAAATTGCCGATTTTAATTATTACCGCGAATGGAACCCCTGGCAAAAAAGTGAACCAACAGCTAAATATAAGATCATAGGCACGCCAAATACAGTTGGACATAATTATGAATGGGAAGGAAAAAAGATCGGCACAGGAAGCTTAACGGTTAAAACTTTGAATCCTTACAATAGTATTGAACTCGATCTTGTTTTCTTGAAACCTTGGAAGTCGAAAGCGGATGATAATTGGAAATTCGAAGATCTTAAAAATGGTTCAACAAAAGTTACATGGCATAACACCGGCCCGCTGCCTTATGGTTTTGCAAGATTGATGGGACCGGTGATCACAAAAAATTTAAGTCACCAATTTGAACAAGGATTAAATAGCCTGAAAGAAATGTGTGAGAAATAAAAAACTGTAATGGATAAAATTAGAAATTACATAAACGGAGAATTAGTTGAACCTGTAAGTAAAACTTACATTGATAACATTGATCCTTCCCGCGGAAAAGTTTATTCTTTAATTCCGGATAGCGATGAACGTGATGTTGAATTAGCTGTTGCCGCTGCAAAAGCCGCATTTAAAATGTGGAGCAACACGCCGAAAGAACAACGTGCACGGATCTTACAACGCATCTCTTTTTTAATTGAAGATAATTTAGAGAAGCTCGCATTAATTGAAAGCGTAGATAACGGCAAGCCATTGCATCTCGCAAAAATGGTTGACATACCACGCGCCGCAGCGAATTTTAATTTTTATGCCACAGGAATTTTGCATTATGCTGCTCCCGCTCATAGCATGGAAGATTCTGCAATTAATTATACTTTACGTCAGCCCGTTGGTGTTGCGGGATGTATTTCTCCTTGGAATTTACCTCTGTATTTATTTACATGGAAAATTGCGCCGGCTTTAGCATCTGGTTGTACTGTTGTTGCAAAACCTTCTGAAGTTACACCAATGACTGCTTATTTGCTTTCTGAAATTTGCATGACAGCAGGTTTGCCAAAAGGTGTTTTAAATATTGTGCACGGTCTCGGACCAAAAGTTGGAAACGCAATTGTTTCTAACAAAGATGTTCCTTTAATTTCATTTACAGGAGGAACAAAAACAGGAGCGCATATTGCAAGTATTGCAGCGCCGATGTTTAAAAAATTATCTCTCGAGTTAGGAGGAAAAAATCCAAATATTATTTTTGCTGATTGTGATTATGATAAAATGCTGGCGACAACCATGCATTCATCATTCTCAAATCAAGGACAAATATGTTTATGCGGCTCAAGAATATTTGTGGAGAGAAGTCTTTACGAAAAATTTAAAAATGATTTTGTTGAGCGTGCAAAAAAATTAACTATTGGTCCGACATTGAATGCTGATACAAAAGTT
>JANYCL010000258.1 GCA_025360355.1 Sphingobacteriaceae bacterium | reverse complement strand
TTCGTACCTGACATTACTTGGTCGACATACGTATTTTCCGCTTTCAAATAATCAACCGCCCTTGTACTGTCGGGCCCTTTTCCGAAATAATCGTACATCCAATAATAATTGTCATTTACTTTATCGCCGTGAATATCGCGGATGTGTTCTTTTTTTTCAGCAACAGGAGGAGTTGCTTTTTGAAATTGTGAATTCATAATGGTTGCGTAAAAAAACAGGATTAATAAAACGAAACGGCTTTTCATAAATTGGGGTTTAAAGACCCGTAAAAATAAGCAATCTATTGGTAAAAAGAACTACTCCTAAGATGTTTTTTGAGCGAGAATGATGAGGTCCGTTACTTTTGTTCCGTCAGCCGCGGTAGACTCTTTTCGACTGAGATCAATTGTTTTGAAATTGTTTTTTTTGAGCACTTCAGCAATGTCGTCAGCCAGATAATAATGCATGAAGATCTCATCACCGTAGCTGCCCTTTTTAAAACCGGAGTTCTCATGATCGTCCTCCATTGTGCTGATATAGATAAGGCCGTTTCCCTTTAGTAATTTTGACGAATCATAAATTAATTTTGAGGCTTCGTCTTTATTTAAATAAGGAAAACAAAATCCACACATAATAGCGTCAAATTTCTTTTCCAAAACCGAGATATTTCTGCAATCCATGATCTTAAACTCTGCCGAAGGATTATTTTGTTTTGCTAAAGCGATCATTTTGGGAGCAAGATCTGTTCCTAAAATTTTTAAATCAGGACGCTTATCCAATAAATATTTTGTAATGTTACCCGGACCGCAAGCTAACTCTAAAACAGAAGCATTTTCTTTAAGATCAATACAAAAAAGATCAAGCGACTCGCTGTATAAATTCACATCCATGAATTTAGTTTGATACTCTGAAGCGTACTTATTAAAAATATTTACTGCTATTTTTGTTTTGTCCATTATTTATTTTGGGACACAGGATACAACAGTCTGAATGCATTAAAGATCGCCTGATGAGAAACCGTTGCGTGATCTTCCTTCGGTAAAAAATCAAAATAAACACTTTGATTTTTCGGATTTTGCATTTTAATTTTCTCGTACAACACGCTTGCTTCTTCTTCCATAATATGACGCGTAGCGCTTGGTCCTTGCCCTTCTTTCCCAACACCAATGTAAATGTCTGTTTTTTGTGTAAGAGCTATTTTTTGTTTTAGCAAAGAGCCGTTGTCCCACCACAAGCTCGGGCTAATAATAATGTATTTATTAAACAGATTTGGTTTCTTAAATAAAACCTCTGTTGCGAATAGTCCGCCCAAAGACTGACCGATAATTGTTTTTGAAGAATTTGTTTTATATTTTTTTTCGATGAAAGGCTGCAGCTCTTTTTCAAGAAACAAAATAAATTTATCGGAACCGCCCGTTGTGGGGTATTGTTTTTTGTCTTCAGCAATTGTTGTAGGATAAGTAAGATCTCTTTTCCTGTCGGTATTCGCAATGCCCACCACAATTGATTTCGGCACACGATCGATCCATTCGAAATTATTAAATTGAACAAGGCCGACTACGTGAATAAAATCTTCGTCAGCCCCGCCGTCTAATAAATAAATAACCGCGTATTTAGATGTATCGTCTTGTTTGTACCCTTCCGGGAGATAAATATTTAAAATTCTTTTTTCCGATAATTCCGCAGATTGAATTTCTTGAATAACACCAAGCACAAAAGGTTTGCTGCCTTCTGTAGTCTTTTTTTGAGCAAGACAAGGCGCAATTAATAATGTAAAAAATAAAAGGACAAGTGGTTTTTTCATTTTTTAGCCGCAGTCATGCGTTTTCTTTTTGTGATCGAAAGAGCTTTTTACCATTTTAGTTAAAACGCCGGCGTCAACGTCTTCCAGTTTTTGAATATGAACACAGCCGCCGCTTACTTTATGTTTACCAAGTTTCGGAAGTAATTCTTTTATTTTCGGAAAATCAGAACCCAGATATAAAACAAAACCATTTGCCCTTGCGGCCATTCCCGAAAGAGGAGCGTCGCCTTCGCGGCCGCTATCATATTTATAATGATAACTTCCAAAACCAACAATTGCCGTGCCCCACATTTTTGGTTTCAGGCCGGTTGATTTTTCCATTAGTTTAATTATCTCAGAACAATCTTTGCGTTTTTTTGAGTCTTTAATTTTGGTTAAATAATCGCTTACGCTTTCTGTTGTTTCTACTGTTTTATTTGCTTTGGCCATATTGTTTTTGTAAGAATAAATTAATGATTTGTTCTCTGTCTCAGAGACGTTAACTGATCTTTGTCCGTTTATTTAATTGTTTAGCAATATAATTTTCGTTAGGTAATAAGCTTTGTTGTATCCTTCTGGCATAACGGATACTATCAACTATTTCTTTATTTTTTTCATGAAGCTCCTGATAAGCTTTATCTAATTGTTGTTTTTGTTTATTGATCTCTTCGTTTTGTTCAGAGATGGTGATATTAGCCGCGTCTGACTTTCTAAAATTATACATTAGAAAAGCAATGGCCACCGAATAAATGCCAAGCTGAATAGACACCGCTTTGTCGGGCGGAAAGATTTTTTGTACCGCCATAAAAACTAATGCCAACGGAATCCCAATAAAGAGCATGCGTAAACGCCACGAGTGAAGCACTTTTCTTTTCAGTCCTGTTTTTTTGTTTTCCTTTTCGTTCATGTTTAAATGTGTAAAATAATTTTGCACTTAGGAGCAATTTTAAAGATAAACTTTCTGACGTTCATTACCAAGCAAATTTTATAGTCGAGGCTTTGTTATGACACTAATTTTTTGTTATTTCAGCCTGTAACCAAAATCTTTTTTTGCGTTATCGAACTGGAAATGAATAAATGTTTAAAAGTCAGTATTTATATTTTAATGTCTTTGCAGGTCGTAAAGGCCCAGAATTTAGTTTCTGACTCAAGCTTCGAGCATAATAAATATATTCCTGTAATTCTTTCTTCTATTGGCGCGAACAATTCATGGTCGGCGCCGACGATGGGCACAACGGATCTGTTTTGTGAATGCGGAAAAAAGGACAAAGAAAAATCTGAAGCGCAGGTTCCTCAAAATCCTTTCGGAATTCAAAAAGCAAATACCGGAAAATGTTACGCAGGCATTTATGCTTTTTCGCACGGCGACTACCGCGAATATTTATTAACGCAATTAAGTATGCCAATGGAAGCCGGACTTAAATATGAACTTTATATGTATTTGAGCTTAGCAGATTATTCACGCGTAACAATAGAACAGATCGGCGCGTGTTTTTTAAGAAGTAAGCCAACATTTACAAGTTCAAATGTTATTCAAGGATTTAAACCTGTTTATGCAAAGCTTACTGAGGAGATCGGAAACGACACGGTAAACTGGCATCAAATAATTATTGAATATAAAGCAAAGGGCGGCGAACAATTTTTATTAATTGGAAGTTTTGATGTGTATGATATTTATCCCACCAATGTAAAAGCACCAAAAAATGTGCGTACAAAAATTAATCAGCGCACCGAGCGAGATGCTTATTATTATATTGATGATGTCAGTCTTCGCCAAACGCACGACCCTTATGTTGCAAAATTTGACACGGTTGTTGTTGCAAAGGTCGATACAATTAAACCAACGGTTTTTAATTCATCCGATCCGGTCGCTGCGGAAATAACATTAGACAGATCTCTTATTTTAAAAAATGTTTTATTTGAAACCGGAAAAGCAGTTTTATTACCGCCTTCATTTCCCGAATTAGACTCTGTAATTAAATACTTAAATAATAAACCCCTTCTGAAAATTGAAATTAGCGGATACACAGATAATGTCGGGAACGAAACAACCAACACAGCGCTCTCAGAAAAAAGAGCACAAGCCGTTGCAGATTATTTGGTGTCGAAAAGAATTGAACCAACACGGATTACTTCAAAAGGTTTTGGAAGCGCGAAACCCATTGTAACTAACGACACAGAAGAAGGAAGAAAACAAAACAGAAGAGTAGAGTTTATGTTTGTGCGTTGAGGCTACTAATCATCTACACCTTTTCCTTTTAAGATCTGCGGCATAAATTTTTTAATTCTTGATTCACGGGTTGCGGATTGTTTGGCAGAAGAGAAATAAAGAAGATAGCCCCTTTGTCTGCCGGGTGTTAAAGCATAAAAAGCTTTTTCAAGAGTGGTGTTTTTATTTAATGCGTTTTTAAATTCCTCGGGCATTTTGAATTCCTTTGTCTTTTTTAATTCGGGCTTCACGCCTGATTTTTCGACCTCAATTGCATTTTTAATATATGCCCTTAGCGAAGGCCTTAATTTTACTATTTCCTTAACGTTTGTAAACCTAGTTTGCCGCGCGACCTGAACATTTTCTGTTTGTTGTATTAGGATTTTTTTTGGATCTTTTAACAGAACACCTTTTAAAAACAAGTATGCACAATACTCTTTGAATACATGGATCAAAACAACATTGCTTTCTCCTAGTGTGTAACATGGACAACCCCATTTTAATGCTTCGTTCAGTCCACTCTCAAGCGCAATGTCTCTTAGCGTTTCAATTTCTTCCGACCAATTTTTGTTTTTAGTAAAATACCAATCTACTTTTGGATTCGTTTTGCTTTTTGTCATTTTTCAATTTGATTGTTTTAATTCTGCGCTTCAAGCCCATAACTTATTGCTTCTTTAAGAACATCAATGTTTATGTTGTTAAGGGTTTTGAATTTTATACAATATCCTGTTATGATTGCTTTGCCAATTTTTTTACCAAAAGTTTTAGCTAAATATTTTTTGTCTTTTAGGCCAAGAACATAGACAGAGATTCCTGTTGTGTTTCCGCTTATGCCAATCCGAAAAAATTCCTTTGTTTTTCCTGTTGCATATTTTATAATGAAAAAACCATATCCAATTGTTGGATTAGCAACAACTTTACCCGCATCGTTTTTTCCATCTTCGAACCACAATCTACACTTTGGAGAAATTTTAAGAAGGAGTTTGTGTAACGCTTCCATCTCGCCACGTTTTGCCTCGGGCTGACCCGCAATATGTTTTTTGATCTGTTCTTTTACGGTCATATTAAATTATGGAGAACTTATTTGACAGGTATATCCGTATGCCGGAAAGTTGTATCCTCCCGCCTTGTAACAAAGATCGCTTGCATTACTTTTTGTAGCGTTAGTAATTGTTGTTGTATAAGTTTTGATAGTGGTGCTTGTCATTTGGCACTGACAGTTCCAAGTCTGTTTTTTTTCACAAGAAAAAAAAATAGACACTAGAAAAATAATAAAGCCTAAAAATATTTTTTTCATGAGACTAAGGTACAAATTATTTAACTGCTAACGGTTTGTGGCTTGGCGAAGGTGGCGATTTTCACCACAAATGTTGATGCGGAGAACCAAATTTCGATTAACCACAAATGTGTCTGCGGAGCACTGAACCGCCACTTTTGCCAAACCGCTGTTAGCTGCTGGCGTTATTCTCGGCAGCTATTTCCATATTGGGATTTTAATAAAACTGTCGTTGTGCCACTCGATTTGCAATGGCCCATTTGCATCATTGATTGTTTCATCATTAGGGTCTTTGCCTGAACCATAATTTATAATCTCAAATGGATGTTTGTTGATGTTTAAAAGGATTACCAATTTACTCCCTTTGCCGATTTTCTTGCTGACGATACGAGTATTTGTAAATGGGATAAATTCTTTTTGGTTTGGTTTTAGTAATTGTCTTTTACTGTTGTCTTTGGCGTAACTGGCACGACCAACGTAACGAGTTAGAAAAAAATATTTACCATTTGGCATCAATTCGTATAAAGCCAGAGAAATATCTATATCTTTTTTGTTTATGGTAGCAAATAAGTTACCAGTAAACGAACCATTAATCGAAAACTCTTTTTCAAATGCCCTTGTTGTGAAAACCAAACCATTACTAGCATCTAATGTGTCAAAAATAATAGTTGGCGTAAAATAATTATTTTGATTTTTTCTATCCTTAAAGTCCAATGTCTGTTTTACAAATTGGTTGTTAGTTGGCTTTACATTGTCAAGAATGAAATTGTTGTTCAGATAAAATGTCAAAGTGTCATTATTCATTTTGTCTAATGAAGCAACGTGTTTCCATTCGTTTGTTCCCATCACTTCATAATTCACCTTGTCCTTTAATAAGTCGGGTTTTTTACCATCTTTTAAAATCCAGTTTAGCCATTCGTAAGCTAAATTTTCCATACTGATATTGGCAACGCTGTCAATATCGTAACCCATTAAGTTTGGCGAGGCTTTTCTTTGTCCGCCCCAATGGTCATAAGGACCGATGACAAAATAATGGTTAGCTTCTCTATTGTACTTATTATGCAATTTGAAATACTGTATTGCTCCAATTTGCGAACCGTCATAGTAACCAGTTGTTGTGAGAATTGGAATTTTTATTTTTAAATATTCATTAGGCGTTGGCACTAATGATTTCCAGTAACTATCATAAGCTGGGTGTTTAAGCCATTTTTGGAATATTGGATTTGGTTGACCACCCAAACTATCCATACTACGAAAAGAAGTGCCTTTTTCAAACCAATCAAAAACCAAACCTCTACTATACGGTTTGTTTTTATAGATATTGTCGTTTGCCCAATTTAAGATACTTCCATAAGGAACATTATTTTCCATAGGTGCGTCAAATCCTGGCATCACAGCCACCTGTGGAACAATAGTCTTCAATGCAGGGTGCAAATTTTTAGCTGTTGCCCACTGAGAAAAGCCCGTATAACTCCCGCCATACATAGCAACCTTTCCATTACACCATGTTTGTTTGCTTATCCAATCAATAATATCATAAATATCTTTTCCTTCGTGTTCATAAGGTGCGTAATCTTTTATATTTGTTCGAATACCACGGGCATAAGCAACTACTCCAACATAATCCCTGTCAGCAGACCTTTTTCCAAGAAAATCGTCACCTGTACCTTGATAGTATGTAGTGTAAAAAAGGATAACCGGCAAAGGCTGAGTATTTGTTTTTTTGCGAACAATTATTGCAGAAATATTTACTCCGCTTTTGGTAGGAATCGAAACGCTGTCTTGTATAGAATAAATACTGTCAGTAAAACTTGTTTGTTGAGCCGATGTAGTAAAAATTGGCAGAAGAAAGAGACTTACGTTTAAAATGTGTCGCATTTATATTGTCTTTTTAGTGTTGTTCAAATTCGGAGCGTCTTTACGCTTGCTGCTAACTTGCTTATAGGGGAAGTTTTTTATCTCCAAGCCGCCCAGTTTGGCTGGCTTGGGGTAGCTTTGTTTCCCCTGCTTGCTAAGCTAAATTTAATAATTTTATTACAATGTATCAAATGGCGAAACTATTTTTTGTATGCTTTTATTACTCACATGAGCATAGGCTTCGGTGGTCTTTCTTAGAAAAAAACTAATCCGTCCTTATTCTATAAGATAAATTAAGCGTTGCCCCGAAAGCGTCTTTGCTTTTTGTAAAAACACTATTGTAGATCTTGTTCGCGTCGCTTGGTTTGACTTCCGTTTTGGTATCGAAGTAATCGTATCGAATCAAATTGTAACCAAGCGTTCTGTAAAAATCAACTCCAATTAAAATTTTTCCGACAACAAATCCTTCAAAGAAAATTTTTAACTGACTCTCTCTTATCCTCACAAAATCATCATTGTATTTTTTCTCCAGCCTAAATGAACGCTGAAAAGAACGGAACCCAAGGCCCGCGTACATTTTTTTTCCTAACTTAAATTCAAATCTGTAATTGCTTGGCAATGTTCCGTACATTCTGAATTTGTCACTCACTTTCCAGTCAACACCAACAAGAGGTAAAATAAAAGTTCCCCAATATTCACTGTTATAATACGCCCCTAAACGCACTTGTAATTTTGGATTGAATACGCGTGTTACTAAACCAATTCCTCCAATCTGCATGTCGTAATCTAAATTATCTTTAAAATCAGAATTTAATTTAGGAATAATTGTTCCCATGAATTTCCATTTTTCATTTTTACTTTGCAATTGCAAACCAATTGGCATTGATAAAGAATAGAGCGAGTAACTTGATTTTGGATTTCCGTCGCGGTTAACCGTTAATTGTTCGGCGTTGATCCTTAATAAAAAAACATTACCTTTACCAAATTTTACAGGAAGAAAAATGCTTAGAAAATTATCCTGCGTGTACATTTTGTTTTTGGAACTATCAGCATAATTAGAAATAAAATGCTGGGAGCCAAAACTTATGATATCAACGTTCGGCTGCGCGAATGCTTTCGTGGAAAATAGAATCACAATTCCAAACAGGAAAGAAAAACGACGGTATGAAAAAAATGTCCGTATCAAACTATTTCAAATATATTAAAATACTTGATGAAAGCGCAAAGAAATGAAATTACTTTTCGAGAATTAAAATTTCAACACGACGGTTGGCCTGTTCTTTTGCAGGAGAATCTTCAATAGGCTCTTTTGGCTTCGTGCGCCCATAACCTTTATAAGTAAGGCGATCTTTGGCAATACCTTTATCAATTAAATATTCGTAAATGGCTTTGGCGCGGTTTTCCGATAATTTGGGTTCGCGCGTATCATAATCAACACCGTCTTCTCCATTGTTCGTACAGCAAACGTGTCCTTGTACCTCTACTTTTAATTTTGGATTGTCTTTTAAAGTTTTTAGTAATTTTTGTAATGCAGGAACGGAGGATTGTAAAATCAAATGTCGTCCGGGAACAAAACTCAAACCTTCAATAGCAATACTTTCTCCGGCGCTTAATTCTTCAATGTTTTTTTTTGGTTCCGGTTTTGGTGTTGAATCTTTTGGCGTTTCTAATCTTGCAGGATTGATATTTATTTCGGTTATGGCTTCAAAATAAATATCCACGCGCCGTTGTTTTGGTTCGCCTTCACGGGAAGAATTGTCTTTCGAAAACTTTTCGCCTTTACCTTCTGTTGCATAAACATTCATTTGTGATGGCGGCGCTTTTGTATCTAAATAATTTCTTACTGCATCAGCACGTTTTTGTGAAAGCGCAATATTGTATCCGTCATTACTTAAAAAATCTGCATAACCAAAAATTCCGACGTCAATATTTTTTCCGTTAATTGCTTTTATGGCAGAATCAATTCTTGAAAAATTATGCTGAGATACAATTTCGTTAATGGCATAATACAAACGCAAAGTGTCAGTCTTCTTTTGGGAGAAGCCCGCAAAGGACACAAAACAAAACACGAATAAAAACGATCTAAGCATAAGTATAAAGATAACGAAAAAATGGCCTCATGGTTACGTTAGGAAATAAACGAAAATTTATTACCTTTAGTATAACAAAAATTAACGCAATGAAAAGAAGTTTATTTTTAGGAGTTACCATATTGGCTTTATGTTTTTCGATACAAAAAGCAACTGCTCAGGAATGGAGCAAAAAATTAAAAGTAAACGCTACACTTGCCGAACAAAAAGAAGCCTTTTATAAATATTATAAAAATATTCCTGAAGGCTGGAGCAGTAACGAAGAGGAACAAACAATTTTTAAACACAAAGAAAGATTTCTCCGTTATTATGATCTGCATCAACCGGGAGTTAGTCCCGAACAGGAAACGTGGAATGCTTTTTTACAATTACAGAACCAATCCCAAAATAAAACAACACAAAGCACGGCTTCAAATTGGTCGTCACTCGGTCCGTTCGGCGCAATTACTGCGAATAATGGAATAGGAAGATTAATTTCTGTTAAGATAGATCCAACGAATAGTAATATAATTTGGGCCGGTTCAGGCGGCGGCGGTTTATGGAAATCAATAACAGCAGGAAACAATTGGGTACCAATGCAAGCCGGCATGCCGAATTTAGGAGTTGCGGATATCGC
>JANYCL010000235.1 GCA_025360355.1 Sphingobacteriaceae bacterium | reverse complement strand
ACAAGACGATGCTGTAGGTGAAGCTTTTGACAAAGCTGCGAAAATATTAGGTTTGCCATATCCGGGCGGACCTCTTATTGATAAATACGCACAACAAGGAGATCCCAATTCATTTTTTTTCCGGTTTCAGTTAATTGTTTCCTGAGTTCAGAGTTTGCGGAAACTCCTCCGGCAATGGCAACTTGATCTATCTCGTGAATTTTTGAAGCTTCAATTAAATTTACCAATAAAACTTTTATTAAATGACTTTGATATGAAGCACAAATATCATTTAAGTTCTCTTTAATGAATTTTGGATCTTCTTTAACTGAATTCTGAATAAAATATAAAAAAGCTGTTTTTATTCCACTGAAACTATAATCTAACCCGGGAACTTTTGATTTTGGAAAAGAAAATTTATTTGGATCTCCTTGTTGTGCGTATTTATCAATAAGAGGTCCGCCCGGATATGGCAAACCTAATATTTTCGCAGCTTTGTCAAAAGCTTCACCTACAGCATCGTCTTGTGTCTCACCTAATAATTCAAAATGTAAATGATCATTCACTTTTACAATTTGAGTATGTCCACCACTCACAGTTAAACAAAGAAAAGGGAAGTTCGGCGACTGTTTGGATAGTTTTTTTTCTCCCAACTCTGAACTCTTAACTCCCAACTGAATAAAATGCGCCAAAATATGCGCCCGCATGTGATTCACTTCAATTAATGGAATATTTAAAGCTAATGATAATGATTTTGCAAAACTTGCTCCAACCAATAAACTTCCCATTAATCCCGGACCATTTGTAAATGCAATAGCAGATATTTGTGATAAATTAACACCCGCTTTCTCTAATGCAGCGTGCACTGTCGGGACAATATTCTTTTCGTGATCTCTACTGGCTAATTCAGGTATTACTCCACCGTATTGCTCGTGAATTTTTTGTGTGGCCGTAATGTTCGACAATAAAACCTCGTTTTCCAGTATAGCGCATGAGGTATCGTCGCAGCTCGATTCTATTGCAAGTATGTAAATTTTCTCTGCACTCATGCGTCTAATTTTTATTAACTTTAGAGGCTAATGTCATTCGTACGTAAAATTACAAGAATATTGGTTAAAACACTCAAGTATGCGTTTGTTTTACTCATCCTTCTGTGCGTTTTTGTAATTATTGCCATCAATTCCGAAAGCTGTCAAACCTGGTTGGCTCATAAAGCCGCTTCTTATCTATCAAGTAAACTTGGAACTAAAGTAGAGATCGGTAAAGTAAAATTGCAATTTATTAAAAGTGCTGAATTGGAAAATGTTTTTATTGAAGACACCAAACACGATACACTTTTGTTTAGCAAATCGATCAACGTTAAACTCGAAGATTTTAATTACGGAAAACAAACCTTAAAGATCAGCGAAGTGAATTTAAGCGGAACTAAAGCTAAAGTCGTTAAATATAAAAACGAAGAAAATTTTAATTTTCAGCAGCTGGTTAATTATTTCGCAACCGGTGATACTACAAGTAAAAATAGCAATTCAGCCTGGAAAATTTCATATGGCAAACTTATTTTGAATAATATTGATTTTACTTACAGGAATGAAAATAAGGATATTACTGTTAGTGAAAATATCAATTATAATAACATTCATGTAAGTAATGTTTCAGGAGAAGTGAGTAATGTAAAAGTCAGCGACAAAAAAGTATTTGCTTCTGTTTCAGGTTTAAAATGTAAGGAGAAATGTGGTATTGTTCTGGAAGATTTCTCCGGAAATATAAAAGTATCGTCTACACAATTAGCCTGTATGGATTTTAATTTAAAAACTGCAAACAGTGTTGTGAAAGGTGGCTTTTCATTTAATTATAATGAATGGTGTGATTATGCTGATTTTATTAATAAAGTCAAGATACGTGCAGTTTTAGTAAATGAAACTAAATTAAATTTTAAGGACCTCGCGTATTTTGTGGAAGAGTTGAACGGAATGGATAAGGAAATTTATTTTAACGGAAATGTAAAAGGCTATGTAAATGATTTAACGGGTGAAAAGATTAATATGTTATTCGGAAACAACACCAGTTTTAAAGGGAAAATAAAAATGAAAGGTTTGCCCGATATTAACAAAACCTATATCAGTTTTGCCTGTGATAATTTAAGTACAAGCAAACGGGATCTTGAAAAGATACCAAGCTATCCTTTTTCTGAAAAAAAACATTTAGAATTGCCTCCTAATATCGGTTATTTGGGAGTAATAAACTTTAAAGGGAAATTTGATGGGTACATAACTGATTTTAAATCATTCGGTACTTTTAAAACAGCCCTCGGTAATTTACAAACTGATCTGGTAGTAAAAATTGATACCGCAAAAAAGATCGTGCATTATGCCGGCAAACTGGAA
>JANYCL010000232.1 GCA_025360355.1 Sphingobacteriaceae bacterium | reverse complement strand
TTTGATTTACAAAATGCGGAAGAAAATAATCTTTATTAATTAAAACAGGAACGCTGCAGGTATCGGAAACTAATTCAGAAATAATTGTGCCGCCAATTCCCGAACCGCCTAAGCCTGTAATAATAATATTCTGGATGTTTTCTTTCGGCGAAAGCTTTGCGTCATTCGCAATTTCTATAGCTTCGCGTAATTGATTCGGAAAATTTTCTATTAATTTTTTCATAAAATAAGGACAATAAAGATATGAATTTTAAATTCTAGTCAGTTACAGCAATCCCCTTTCTAACAAAATTTTGGTTTTTAAGATGGCTGCAACGGTGATAGCATCCTTTATCTTGCCTTCCATTACCCATTTATACGCTTCGTCCAAATGAATTTTTTTCAGTTGAAGCACTTCACTTTCTTCAGGTTCTGAATCTTCGAAAGTTAATCCGGTGGCAACATAAACTATAGCCAATTCATCGGTTGCGGAATTGCTTAAATGCATCCGCATGATTTCTTTGTAATTTTTAGCTATAATTCCGGTTTCTTCTTTGAGCTCTCTTTTTGCAGATTCAAGGGGCTCAACATCGTGTGCTCCGCCGCCTTCTGGTATCTCCCAACTGTATTCATTTATGGGGTATCGCCATTGTCCAACTAACCAGGTATTCATCTCATTATCAAGTGCTAACACGCCAATTGCGAGGCCTTTAAAATGAACAGTGCTATAAATTGCGGGCTTACCTGCGGGGTTTAAAACATCATGTTTAGTCACCTTTATCCAAGGCGATTCGTAAACTTTTTCTGAAGTATTGGTTATCCAGGGATTTTCTTCCATAAACTAATTAATAAAACAGCTACACTAAGTACGACATACATTTCCAACATCCAAAATGTTAATACTATGGATATGTGCCAGTTTTTTAGTAACTTTTAACACGTAAATTCGTAGAACTTTAAAGTTTATGGCCCTCAGTGTGAAAAGACTTTTACTATTAATATCGATTTTATTCTCCTCGTTTACAGGTGTTTATGCTCAAAGCTTATATTGGGTAGGTGGTTCTGGTAATTTCAACGATCCTAGTCACTGGTCGTTAACCAGCGGTGGTATTTCTTCTAACTTAATTCCAAATTCTGCTACTGATGTTGTTTTTGATAACAAAAGCGGGACTGATCTTTTTGCAATTGATTTTCCTACTATTGTAAAAGTAGGATCACTGCATGCGGCTAACACAAAATGCAGAATTGTTTTTAATAGCGAACCGAATTCTATTTTAAACATTACTTCTTCTTTAGAATTATCATCCTACAACTTGTTCAACTTTGAAGGTGATGTTATTTTTAGATCGAGTGACAAAACTGCTAATGTTGTAAGTTTTGGTCCTAACCTTTTAAACTGTAATTTATTTTTTTACGAAGGTTATTATAACATTCGTCCTTTAAGTCTTGTACCGAATAAAAAAATATCTTTTGAAGATGGTAATTATAATTTCAGGTTCTCATCCATTTCAGCAAGTGATGTAAAGGTGAAGGGTAGTTTAACTCACTTCTCAATTGATACTTCTTATTTTAATATTGGAAATTCTTTTATCATTGAGGATGCTCCGGTTTTTAATGCTAACAAATTTGGTTTTTATGCTCCGTTCTCACAACCAAATAATGTGAAATTAGGTGGTGTTAATTTCGGATCGAATTCAAGACTTGCAGATAATAAAGCTAGCGCCGTTTGTCAGGCTTCTATCACAACTCTTCCTGAATGTGCCGGTCTTTGTACAGGTTCATTCACTTTAAATATTGATGCCACATGTACAAGTACTTATAATTTAGTTGTTGGTGGAACGACATGTTCAGCAACTGAAAATAATATTTCTACAAATAATTTATTGCCAGGAAGTACTTATACTGTTGGTGGTCTTTGTGCCTGCGGCTCTAATTATGCTGCAACTGTTTTTGATATCGTTACTTTCATTCCACTTCCATTAACGATTAACGGAGCGAACACAAGTAATTTTAATTTTCAGCCGCCGGCATATATTTTAAATACTTTAGTTGCAAAACCACCATCATGTTTTTCTAGTTGTAATGGTTCCATGACCTTGAGTATTGCCGGAGGTGTTTCGCCTTATACAGTAACAGTTAATCCGCCTATTTCCGGACCTATTTTTGCAGCAGGTGGTTTTACAATAGGAAACATGTGTGGAAATGTGAATTATACATTTACCATTACAGATAAAAACGGTTGCTCCGGAACATCAATAAAAAAATTAATTCCACCACCTCAGTTATTTGCGAATGGTAATACACAAAGCATTACTTGTTTTGGTGCATGTACAGGTTCAGCACAAGTTTCTCCAACTGGAGGTACTCCTGGATTTACAGTAAACTGGAGTACAGGTTCAAGTGTTGCGATTGGTATTGGAGGAACTTCATCTCTTACTGCGTTGTGCGCAACTGTAAGTCCGATCACTGCAACAGTAACTGATGCGAATGGTTGTCCTGCAATTTATTCTTCACCTGTATTACAACCTGCTACTGCATTTACCGCGGTAAAATCACAAACCAATGCAGCTTGCGGCGGTACGTGTAATGCAAGTGCACAAGTAACTCCAAGTGGTGGTACTCCGGGATATAGTTATACCTGGGCTCCGGTTGGTTTTGTTGGTCAGGGCACTTCTTTATATTCTTCGCTTTGCGGTTCCAACGCTCCCGTCCCAATTAATTACACCGTTACTATTGCTGATGCCAATAATTGTATTTTAATAAAAACATTTAATATCAGCCAACCTCTTCCGTTAGCCATCGCGCCAACAGCTATAAATGCAGCGTGTAATGGAACATGTAATGGTTCCGCCAACGCAAATGCAAATAATGGTAACGGTGGTTTTGTTTATTCCTGGCAAACACCAGTGCCAAGTACATTGACAACTGCTAACATTAATGGTTTATGCGCGGGTATTTATACTCTATCTGTTACGGATGCCTCATTATGTACAGTTGGACCAACAACAATAGCTATTACTCAACCGCCGCCTGTTACATTAACTGTTGCGCAAACCAATGTTACTTGTTTTAATCAATGTACAGGTTCAGCAACAGCAACAGCAACCGGAGGAGTTGGTGGTTTTAGTTATGTTTGGACGGCTCCTACACCTTCTGTAATAACCGGCCAGGGTACGGCCACCGTTAGTAATTTGTGTGCAGGTAATTATACTTTGACCGTTGCAAATGGGATTTGTTCTGTTCCTCCGCAAACTTTTTCAATTACACAGCCGCCACAAATAAATTCAAATTTCATAACAACTTCTCTTACTTGTAATGGTTCTTGTAACGGAGTCATTAATTCTACTCCAACTGGTGGTACAGGTCCGTATAATTATACTTTAACATCAACAACTTTTACCGGCGTAGTTACAAATTCAACGTCGGCATCGTTTATAAATTTATGCTCAAGTGCAACTGCCGGAATCTATACTTTGTCGGTTGGTGATAACACAAGTAATTGTGTCCGCACACAAACCATAAATTTATTACAGCCGAATCCCATTAGTGTAATTGCTACTACAAGTTCAATAACTTGTGCAGGAAGTTGTAATGCTTCTTTATCAGGAAGCGCATTCGGCGGTTCACCATTATATACTTTCACCTGGACAACCCCTGCACCTGCAACATTTAATACCGCGATCATTAACGGACAATGCGCCGGAACTTATACTTTAGATATTAAAGATGCAAATGGTTGTGCAACACAAACAATTGTTACTGTAGCTGCACCTTCAGGAATAACTGTTGCCTTAACGCCTAAGGCACCGAAATGTAATGGTGGTTGTAATGGTTCAATAACTTCAACAGTTACCGGCGGTACACCAACCTACACTTATAACTGGTCAACCGGTGCAAGTGGTGTAGGCGGACCGAAAAATATTGGTGGTTTGTGTATCGGCAATTACTCTTTAACTATTACAGATGCGAATGGTTGTCAGCAAACTGCAGTTACAACGGTTACCGCCCCTCCTCCAATAGTAATAACTACTACCGCAATTCCTACAAATTGCGCAGGCAGTTGTGACGGACAAGCGTTATCAAATGCAACTGGCGGAACCGCACCATATGTTTATTCATGGAATACAATTCCTGTAACTACAAACGCAACGGGGACAGCAATTAATTTATGTAGTGGCAACTACGTTGTTACTGTTACTGATGCAAATGGCTGTATCAATAATGCGAATGCAATTATAACTTCACCATTACTTTTATCAGTCGCCATATTAAGTGTACAACCAAGTTGTAATATCTGCATTGGTGCTGCAACTGTAGCAGCTGCCGGTGGTAACCCAGGTTATGTTTACACATGGTCACCGATACCGGGTGCAGGACAAGGCACGCCAACTCCTTCCGGTATGTGTGTTGGAGTTTATACACTTGTTGTTACCGATACAAAAGCATGTAGTGTAACTCAAACAGTTAATATTTCTCAAAGTATTATTGTAAGCATAACAACAACAGGCACTTTATTAACTTGTAATAATGTTTGTGGTGGAATAGCTAATGCAAATCCAAGCGGTGGTACTCCTCCTTACACATATACCTGGTCACCATTGGGTGGAAATGCATCAACTGCATCTGGTTTGTGCTCGGGACCTTATACGGTGAATGTATCTGATGCTTCTGGTTGTTTAAATTCAAGTACAATTACTTTTGTAAATCCACCGGCAATAAATGTTACATCTACAATTACAAATGTTTCCTGCAATGGAAATTGTAATGGTGTAATAAGCGTAACTGCAAGTGGTGGCACTGGCCCGAAAACATATACATGGGCGCCGGCGCCGGGTGCAGGACAAGGAACACCGATCGCTTCTGGGTTATGCGCAGGAACATATACACTCGATATTACTGATGCAAACAATTGTTTAAAATCACAAACATTTATTGTTACGCAGCCAAACGCACTTTCAGCTTCGTTTAATGCGGTTAGTCCGAGTACTTGCGGCGGAACAAATGGTTCAATAACAGCAACAGTTAGCGGTGGTACTTCACCATATTCATATACATGGACTCCATCAGCACAAACAACTTCTGTTGCAGTAAATGTTGGTGCAGGTTCTTATACATTAACAGTTAAAGATGCGGCAGGTTGTACACAAACTTTAGTTGCAGTATTAAGCGATCCAACCGGACCAACAGTTACAGTAACATCATCCTCGGTAACTTGTAATGGTTCTTGTAATGGTTCTGCAACAGTAAGTGTTGTTGGAACAGCGCCAATTAATATTAACTGGCCTCCTCCAATAAATTCTACAAATGCAATTGTTGCCGGTTTATGTCAAGGAACATTTGCGGTTAATGTTAGTGATGCAACCGGCTGTTTAACTAGTCAAACTGTTGTTATAGCTCAGCCTCCAACTTTTAGTTTAAATCCTGTTGTTACAGATCCGAATTGTGGTGTGGCTTGTGACGGAACAATTACAACTTCACCGGCAGGCGGTACCCCACCTTATTCTGTTACTTGGTCACCCGGTGCTGTAAACTCACCAACATTAAATAATATTTGCGGAGGAACTTATACTGCAGATGTTTTAGATCTTAATGCTTGTCGTTACACTCAAATTTTTGTTGTAACACAACCGTCATCGTTAACAATTACATTTACAAAACGTGATGTATTATGTAATGGTGCTTGTAACGGAACAGTAACCGCAACTCCAGCCGGAGGAACAGGACCATATACTTATAACTGGACTCCAGTTGGTTCGTTCCCTGGTTCCATTTTAAATAATTTAATTAATTTATGTGCGAATGCATATTCTGTTACAATAACGGATGCGAATGGTTGTTCAACAACATCTATAGTTACAATTACTGAACCAAACGCTATAACAGGAACGTTAACTGTACAGGGTGCATTATGTAATTCGCAATGTAATGGAAGTGCAACAATAACTGTTGCAGGTGGAACGCCTAATTTTACTTACGGCTGGACGGGTTCTGCTGCAACCACAAGTGTTGTTAACGGGTTATGTGCAGGAAATTATTCAAATACTGTAACAGATGCAAATGGATGTACACTTACACAAAGTTTTGTGATTGCATCACCTGCATTAATAACTGTAAATCTTACGCCAACTAATCCAAGTTGTAACGGAGTTTGTAATGGAAGCATAACAACAGTTGCAGTGGGTGGTACAGGCGTGTTAACTTATTCGTGGATCGCAACCGGGGTTGGACAAAATCCAACAGGATTATGCGCAGGAAATTATACAGCAATAGTAATTGATGCGAATGGTTGTACCGGACAAAATGTTATTGCATTAACAAATCCTCCGGCATTATTAGCAAACGCAACGTTTGTTAATCCATCATGTCCTGGATCTTGTAATGGTACTGCGATCAGCAATCCTGCGAATGGAACGGCACCGTTTACTTATACATGGACAACGGGTCCAAATCAGTTTACGCAAAGTATTTCTTCATTGTGTTCGGGAACTTATAGTGTAATTGTAATGGATAACAAAGCTTGTTTAGATACACAACAAGTAATATTAACTGCGCCAGCAACTCTTACTATAAATCCTTCATCAACAGCAGCAACTTGTAATGTTTTCCCTTGTAATGGATCGATCAATGTTGCTGCATTGGGCGGTACACCAAATTATACTTTAACATGGAACCCTGCTGTATCTGTATCAACTGTGGCTGTGAATTTATGTGCGGGAATTTATACGGTAACAGTAACGGATTCTAAAGCATGTTCAAGTACATTCTTTATACCGTTAAGTAATTCAAACGGACCAACCGGTGCAACAGTTACTTCAACTAATGTTGCTTGTAACGGCCAATGTAACGGTGCAGCTTCAGTAACAAATCCTATTGGAGGAACACCGGGTTACACAATTGTGTGGGTAACACCTCCAACTGCATCAAACCCAATAACTGGTTTGTGTGCGGGAACTTATACTGCGCAAATTACAGATGCTAATAATTGCATATATTTCCAATCTGTTCCAATTAATGAACCTGCAATTTTAAATGCAAGTCCAATTGTAACACAACCATTATGCGGTGGAAATTGCAATGGAATAATTACTTCTTCACCTGTTGGCGGAAATCCGGCTTATACTTATAGCTGGAGTACAGGCGCAACAACTTCTTCGGTAACTAATCTATGTCCGGGTAATTATACATTAACTGTAACGGATAGTAAAACCTGTACAACTACACAAATACTTAGTTTACCGGGTAGCGTAAATATTACTGCGAGTTCAGTTGCTGTAAATAATAATTGTTTTGGAAATTGTAACGGAAGTTTATTAGCGGCAAGTGTAGCCGGAGGTTTACCACCTTACAGTTATAACTGGAGCGATCCTTTAGGTCAATCTACTTCTCAGGCATTTAATTTATGTAATGGAAATTATTTTGTTGTAATAAAAGATGCGCAGGGCTGTTCTGATACTTTAAAAGGAACTGTAATTTCTCCTTCCGTGTTATCATTAACTTCAGCGGTTGTTCAGCCATCATGCGGTATTTGTAACGGTTCATCAACTGTAAATGCGGTTGGCGGAACAGGACCATATACTTATACATGGAGTAGTGGAAGCACAGCCGCTTCTGAAATTAATTTGTGCGCCGGTATTTATATGGTGACCATAACCGATAACAACGGATGTTTGCAAAATGTAAATGTTCCTATTAATAATTCAAGCGGTATTAACAGCGAAGTAATTAACGTTACAAATGAAACTTGTTTTGCACAATGTAATGGAGCAGCAACAGTAACTGCAGTTGGCGGAACAGCACCAATAACTTATAATTGGCTTTCACCTTCATCGGCATCTCAATCAGTAAGCAGTTTATGTGCAGGAAATTATTTTGTGCAAATGACGGATGCGATGGGTTGTATCAGAAATGCTTCTGTAAATATTACTTCAGCAAACAGTTTAACCGTTACACCTTTTGTAACACAACCGCCTTGTTCTTCACCTACAGGCTCAATTTCATTAAATGTTTCAGGTGGTGCAGGTGGCTATATTTATTTATGGTCGCCGGGTGGAGCAACAGCATCCAGTTTAACCGGACTAGGAGTTGGAACATATACTGTACTTGTTACGGATGCATCAGGTTGTTCAAAAACTTTAGTATTCCCATTAACAAATGTAAATGCACCAGTGTTTAGTTTCTCTTCGGTAAATGCGTTGTGCAGCGGAACCTGTAATGCAGTTGCATCTTTATCGGTAACATCAGGCACAGCACCATTTACATTTAATTGGAGCGCCGGAACAGTAACAAACGGAATTAATACAAGTACAGCTAGTGCACTATGTTCCGGTATTGTAACTGCAACAGTAACTTCAACAAGTAATGGATGTTTATCAGTACAAAGCGTAACCATATCTCAGCCGCCGCAATTATTATTGAGTCTGCCGAATCTTAATACACCTGATTGTAATAATCAATGTAACGGTTCAATAACGTTGATACCAAGCGGTGGAGTTTTACCTTATACTTATACATGGACGCCACCGGCTGCTACTAATCCAATCATAAATTTATGCGCCGGAAATTATGCAGCTACAGTTACAGATGCAAATGGATGTAGTATTTCTAATACATATACTTTAATAAATCCACCTGTACTTATTTTAAATGCAAACACTGTAAACTCATCTTGTAACACTGCAGCTGATGGCGCAATAACAACTACAGTTAGCGGCGGATTGCCTATTTATTCTTATACCTGGACAAGTCTGCCGGCATTTACAAGTAATGCTTCATCACTCTCAAATGTTTTATCGGGCACATACTCTTTAACATTAATAGATTTTGCAGGTTGTAGAAAAGATACTACAATGGTAATTGTTCCAACTATTTCTGTGCAAGCGGTTGCCGGTAAAGATTCTTCATTCTGTCAAAGCGGTTCGTTTGTATTAAACGGAAGTTTATCAAGCGGTGGCACAACTTACAATTGGTTTTTATTACCGAGTGCAGTTTCATTCACTAATACATTAATAACAACCGTAGCTCCTGCAACAGGAACTTCTACTTATGTTTTAGTTGCAACAAACGGGGCTTGTATTAGTCGTGATAGTATAAAGATCACATCAAATATTCCGCCACTAGTTGATGCCGGACCAAATTATACAATAACAATATTTACGTCAACGGTTATTGGTGGTTCGCCAACTTCTGCAACCGGTGTAACATTTACATGGATCCCATCATCAACATTAGATAATGGTTCATTACCAAATCCAACTGCTACTAATACTATAAATACATCTTATACCGTAATGGTAACTGATGCTAATGGTTGTATTGGTTCAGATACTATGCATGTTTCTATATTCCCTGAAATATTTATTCCGAATGGATTTAGTCCTAACGCCGATGGAAAAAATGATTACTGGGTAATCGATAATATTCAGCAGTTCCCGAATTGCGTTGTTGAGGTTTATAACCGTTGGGGAGAATTGTTATTCAGATCAACTGGATATAATACACCATGGGATGGAAGATATAATGGAAAAGAATTACCGGTAGGTACCTATTATTATATTATTGATCTGCATCACGTGAACTTCCCGAAAGCATATACCGGACCATTAACAATATTCAGATAAGATGAAAAAAATAATATTATTCATATTTGGCATATTGATGCTGGCTGATCTGAAAGCACAGCAATTACCGCAATACACACAGTATATGCTTAATCAGTATGCAATAAATCCTGCTTTTGCCGGTAAAGAAGAATATGCTGAAGTAAGATCAGATAACCGCTACCAATGGATCGGTATTACAGATGCGCCGAGAACATATGTATTAACGGTAAATGGTCCGCTTAAAGTAAAGAACATGGGCATTGGTATGAATTTGTTTACCGATATAGTTGGTCCGACAAGGAGAGTAGGTATTAATTTTTCTTACGCATATCACATTAAACTAAATAAAGAAACTAAAATGTCGATGGCTTTAAGCGCCGGAGTTTTGCAATGGGGTATCGACGGACATAAATTAATTTTACACGATGCAGGTGACGATAATTTATTAACGCAGTATCAAACTACTTATGCACCGGATTTTGGTGCCGGTATTTTGATCTATAATAAGAAATATTACTTTGGTATTGCAGTACCTCAAATGTATCAGGCCAAACTTAATTTGTATCCCGGATCAGATAGCAGAGGTACTTTGGTTACGCATTTTAATATTAATGGAGCTTATAAATTCAATGTTGGAGAAGATTTTAAGATCGAACCGTCTTTCTTAGTAAAATATGCAACTCCTGCGCCGTTTAAATTAGATGTTGGCGCAAGAGTAATATATAAAGAACAAGTTTGGTTAGGCGCAGCTTATCGCCATCATGATGCATTTACGGCATTAATAGGATTTATGTACAAAAATTACTTATTGATAGGTTATTCGTACGACTTCCCAACCACTAATCTCCGCAAATACAGCTCAGGAACACATGAAATAATGCTTGGTTTACGTTTTTCTAAAAAACAAAACCGTTCATGGGTAACAGATAAGTAATGACCCGTTTCTGTTTAGGGTTTTTTAATAATTGTATTCCGTTAGATTGATTAATTTTATGGCAATCTAAAAAACCTGAAAAAACACCTTTACATAATTTTTGCCTGTTTAAGCTTATTGTTTTGGCGCTGCGCTCAAGTTAGTCCGCTTACCGGCGGACAAAGAGATACTCAGCCGCCTAAGTTAATACAAGCTGTTCCACTTAATGCATCTGTAAATTTTAAAGGAAGGATCATTCAATTAGAATTTGATGAATTTGTTCAGGTAAAAGATATATCCAACCAGCTTGTTGTAACACCTCAGCCTAAAGATATGCCGCTTGTTGAAGCAAGAGGTAAAAAAATAACCATTAAGTTCGAAGAGGATCTGTTGCCCAACACAACTTATCGTTTATTTTTTGGAAACGCTATTGCCGATATGCATGAATCAAATGTATTATCGAATTACGATTATGTGTTTTCAACCGGAAGCGTCATCGATTCGTTATTTATTACCGGTACCATACTTAATGCTTTTAATTTGAAACCCGAAAAGGACGTAACAGTTGGTTTGTATGATGGAACCGAATCGGATAGTGTAGTATTTAAAAAGAAACCGATGTATTTCACCAAAACATCGGAAGGAGGAACCTATAAAATTTCGTATTTGCCTAAAGCATCATTTAAAGCGTTTGCTTTTACCGACAAAAATAAAAACTTAATGTATGACGGGGACGAAGAGTTAATAGCTTTTAACGGATCACCTGTTACAACAGCAATTGATACTGTAATTAATCTGAAAACATTTAAAGAAGTGTCTTCAAAAAGCTTTATTAAGAAAATACAATCGCCATATTATGGTGTAGCCTACGTCGTATATAATAAAGAACAAATAAATGAGGTAATGACTTTTAATGCTGATCAAAATAACGATATAAGTACGGTTAATAAGCTTAACGACACCTGTTTTATTTTTTACAGGAATATATTTGATACGCTAAAAGTATTGATAAAACATCCGGGCGGACCAATAACCGACACCATCAATGTTATAATTGCAACTAAGGATAAGTTTGAAAAAATGAAAACTGAGCATAAGCATGTGTTGGTGCTTAATTTTAAACCAAGTGATGGAAATGGGATGGATTACTTTGCAACACCAAGTTTAGCCTTTAGTAATTGGATGGATGAGCAAAGTTTTGATGTTTCGAAGATGATATTTCAATATAAAACCGATTCACTCATTAAAACGCCGTTACAACTCACTAAAGACAATCTTTACACCTTTAGTATTGGAAATAAACTGATCCAAAACACGAATTACGACATATTACTAAAAAAAGGTGCATTTAAAACGGTAATGGGAATTGAAAGTGATTCGATGAAGATCTCATTTAAAACAACAGAGCAATCGGATTATGCAGTATTAAATTTAAAGCTGCTGTTGCCTAAAAAAGAAAATTACATAGTGCAATTGATGGGTGATAAAGAAAATATTGTATCGGAAAATTATATTGAAATGAGCTTAACAACAAGTGCGGAACAGCACATAAAGATTAAAAATTTACGTCCTGGAAATTATTTTGTGAAAGTAATTGAAGATAAAAATCAAAATAAAAAGTGGGATACAGGAAGTATTTTGAATGAAAAACAGCCCGAATTGATTTATTTTAATGCTCAGCCCATTAAATTAATGGCCGATTGGGATTCAGAAACAGAGTGGAAAATAGATTGAAAATTTGATGTATTTTGATTAAAAATTCAAAATAAAAACAGAAATTATTTTTTTACGATGCTCTGTGTGTGTAGTAAAATCAATGCTTGCAGAGGATCGAAGAAAAAATAAAAAAATAATTCCGGAAATAATTTCAGTACAAAAATAATTTAAATCAAACTGCGTATTTCACGCTATTAACAATATCAACATTTTTGTGTTGAAAAAATAATAACCTTATTTTAAGCAGTGAACGAAAAAATTGTTTACTTCGTATTAACAAAAACTCAAAAACAAGAAACCATGGCAAAAAAAGCAACAAAAAGAAAAGCAGCCCCTAAGAAAAAGGCAGCTAAAAGAAAAGCGGCTCCGAAACGTAAAGCTGCTAAGAAAAAGAAAAAATAATTCTTTTCTAAAGAAGAACCCTCCGACTAAGTCTGAGGGTTTTTTTTTGCTCTTTACGGAATGTAAAACGGGTTTTGTTATATCAAATTCACGAATTAATCTATCTTTACATAAAAATATATAACATGAAAACATTCTATTCTTTAATTACAGCATTTGCATTAGTAGTAACATTGCAAAGCTGTGGCGGCAAAAAAGATGCTCAAGCAACTGTTGAGGCACCTGCCGGAATGATAACATTAGATCTTAGCAAATACGGAAAACCATTCACCATTTTTGTTCCCGATTCAACTTTAGGTAAAATGGAGATCATTGAACAAACATGGGGCGCCCTCGAAATTAAAATAGGTAAAAGCTTCCAATTATCAATTACCGAAGATCCAGGTGATCTTGAATTACGCAAAAAAGATATTCAAGGTGATGAAGTAAACAAATTTAAATCGTTTAGCGTTGAAGAGCCAACTACCATCATGTGGGAAAGCGAAATAACTAAACCTGAATTCCACTTTTATTCAATACAAAAAATTGGTAATTCAACATACGTTTTTGAAGATATTAAAAGTGCAGAAGCAGAACCATTCTCAAAAGAAAGCATACAAAAAATGCTGGATTCAGCCAAAGGCTTAAAAGAAGTAAAGAAAGAAGCTGCTTAATATATAAGAACAATTTTTAAAAGCCTGTCCGCAGTCATCCTGAGCTTGACGAAGGGCGGGCTTTTTTATTTTAATACACCAATTTTCTTACCGATCTCAGCAAATAAGGCTTTTACTTCTTTTGCCGTTTCCTCATCGTTTGTGGCACGTATATATGTATCGGTTAAGGTCAATATGTTTTGTACGTAGAACTTCTTCATCTCATCAATACTCATCTCTTTTGTCCAAAGATCAATGCGCATGGTATTGTTTTCTTTGGCATCCCATAAAGCGATCATCACACTTTTACTTTCACTTTTTTCACCGGCTTCTTTAGCCTCCCATTCAATATTAACCGGCAAATGACCATCATCCACCGTAACTGTAAATTTTATTTCACTCTTTTTCATATCACGAATATACTAATAAATCAATCTTGAACTTTTCACCTTTAACCTTCCACTTTTAGCGCTATGGCCTATACTTGCTTTTATTTAAGATCTTTAAAGCATCCTTCTCATTCATTAGTTGCTCTAAACTCACTTTCTCATTATTTTTCATGTAACTTTTTACAATTTGCCATCCAACCCACATGGCAATACGGGGCGGACATTCTTTACTGATAGCACTTGTATAAGGACCATCATTTGTAAACTCGATCACCGTTTTAATATTGTTTTCGTACAACCGGTTATTTTCGGCAAAAAAGCCCCATAAGTTCTTTTCGTAATCTTTACAATATTTTAGTTGTGGTACAGTATAGCTTATTTTAATACTATCATTTACTTCAGGCAAAATAGCATCGCATGCATAGAATATCTTTCCATAAAAGATCATGGTATGTATAAGGTCATTTTCCGGATCACTGTTATCGAAATCACTGATCAGCCATCCACGGATCATATCAGCCAGCATATATTCTTTACTTAAAACCCTAACCTGGTAATTTGGCCATTGCAGCATTTTATAGAATGGATCGTTGCGGCCTAAATACATATCTAAACTCACAGCCATCACCGAATCGGGGTAGGCAAAATTGAAATCAAAACCACTAAAACAGGTAGCGAATTGTTTAGGTAATTTCTTACCAGGGAAAAAGTATTTATAACGTTTTACACTATTGGTAAGATCGGTCTCTAATTTCGAAATATCTGCATCGCTTATCGTTTTTTCTGTTTCAGTATAAGCTTCATGCATGTCTTTATTTGAGATAAATGCCAATATGCTGTTCGTGTCTTCAGGCATTCCTCTGCGTTTAATGCCATTCACAAACATATAATAAAAGGCACCGTACTTTTTTTCAAGTTCTTTTGTTTTAACGTTTATGTTTTGTGGTGTGATAGCGAAAAAGTCTTTATCGAACCGCATGAATTTAACTTCCGGAACATTCACGCTGCTTACATCAATATCAAACTTATCATGTGAGCAGTTACATAATAATGCAGCTAAAACTACGGTTATAAACAACTTATTAAAATACCTCATTCGGAAATTATTTTATCTTTGTAAAGTTAAATCATAAAACAATACACATGAAAAAGATTTTAGCATTTACCGCAATTGCAATTTTAATTTCAAATACCATGGTTTCGCAAGATGAGACCAGCAAAAAATTCCGCGCAGGTTTAAAATTCTCAATGCAGCCAACTTGGTTCCAATCAGGCGATCCGAACACATCAAAGCTTAAAACCGGTTTTGGATATGGATTTGGACTTAATACTGAATTCCGTTTATCGGATGTGATCTATTTCGCAACAGGTATTGGCGGCGATTTTGAAGGCGGCACCATAAAATACAGAGATGATGGTTTCAATCCAACTTCAAGTTCAACTGTTAGTACTCAGGCATTCCACAGCGAATATACTTTAGATAACAGTAATGGTTTTGTTGCAGCAGAAAATGGTGTTGATGTTTCTACTTATGATAAAGATGGCAACTCAAGCTATTCTTTAACCAGTCGTAAAATAAAAACAACACATGTTACAATACCGATCGGATTAAAAATGTTGACCAAAGAATTCTCAGGTTTCAGATATTTTGGTGCATTCGGCGGCGATCTGGGAATTAGAGTTGCTGCGAAAGCAACAGATACCTATACTTATAAAACCGATCATACTGCATCAGGTCCGGTAACAACGACAGGCGGTACTAGTCAAACTTACGATATCGGAAAAGATTGTTCTCTTGTTCCCTTCCGTTTCGGGATGAATATTGGTTTAGGTGCTGAATACCGTATGGCAGGTTCTACTTCTTTATTTTTAAGTGTGAATTATTTCCGCTCGTTCACCAATTTAATGCGAACCGATTCTAAATATATGTACACCGGACAAACAACCGACTCTAATGGTAAAATTACATTTACGCATTTACAGCAAAAATTAATGATGAGCGCCATTAAAATAAATATTGGCGTTATGTTCTAATACATCATCAAATCATATAAGATCCCGCCCTTTAAACATAATAAGAGGCGGGATTTTTATTTTTATATCTTTGTATAGTGAAAAGAAAAGAAGTCATAACACACATTTCAAACTGGCTTAAAGATTATTCCGAAAGATCTAAAACCAATGGTTTTGTTATAGGGATAAGTGGCGGAATTGACAGCGCCGTGACTTCTACTTTATGCGCTTTAACCGGGAAAAAGGTAATTGTTTTGAATTTGCCGATCCGTCAAAGTCAAACCGAATTCGATCGCAGTATTCAGCATATCGAATGGCTTCAAAAGAAATTTAAAAATGTAGAAACACAAACTGTTGAACTCAGCGATATCTTTAAAGGTTTTGAAGAAGATTTTCCTAAAGACATTCAGGATTTTTTAACCATGGCGAATGTTCGTTCACGCGTTCGCATGATCACACTTTATGCATTTGCATCGCATCATAAATTATTAGTAGCCGGAACCGGAAATAAAATTGAAGATTTTGGTATTGGTTTTTTTACAAAGTATGGAGATGGGGGAGTGGACTTAAGTCCAATAGCTGATCTCACCAAAACAGAAGTGTACGAACTTGCCGCCGAATTAAATATTATTGAAAGCATTCAAAAAGCAAGACCAACAGATGGTTTATATCACGATGACCGTACCGACGAAGATCAAATAGGCGCAACTTATCCTGAATTGGAATGGGCAATGGATCACGTTGAGAATAAAAAAACAGATTCTTTGAATGATCGTCAAAAAGTTGTTCTCGAAATTTATAATTCACGCAACCGCGCCAACAAACATAAAATGGAAGCCATTCCGGTTTGTTTAATTCCGAAGGAATTAAAATAATAATTCAGACTTTCATTTTATCGCCACAGATACATCAAAGCAAAAAAATTTCTCAAAGCGTCTACGTAGAAACATCTCCTAACAAAGATTATCCCATTGTCGAATTGCCAAATTGCCGAATCGTCACATTAGTCAATTACTCAAATCTTAATTCCTATAACAAGTACATCATCGGTCTGTTCTTCATCTTGTTTCCAGTTATTGAAAGAATATTCTAAAAAAGCTTCCTGCTCATCAATTGGCATTTCAGAAGCAGTCTTAATTAATTCCTTAAAATTAACCTTATTCAGTTTTTTATTGTTCTCACCTCCAAATTGGTCGGAATAACCGTCAGTATATAAATAAACATGATCACCTTTTTGTAACTGAATAGTTGTTGTATCAAAAACCTTGTCAACGCCCGAATAAAATCCAAGCGGATATCTGCTGCCTCTGAATACATTTAAACCTTCAGCAGTTGCAACCATTATAGAACGGAAAGCTCCTGAAAATTTTAGTTCATTAGTGATCTTGCAGATCCGTATCAATCCAACATCCATGCCATCATTAAAAGGCTCGTTCAAATTCTTAGCAAATGATTTTTCCAATTCTTCATCTAAAGCAGATAATATCAAACCAGGTTCAGTCACTTTTTTATTTAAGAACACTTCTTTAAAAGCTGAATTCGCCACCATGCTCATCATCGCGCCAGGCACACCATGACCG
>JANYCL010000226.1 GCA_025360355.1 Sphingobacteriaceae bacterium | reverse complement strand
TTGCATTGCCCCATCCATCACGCACATAGGCAATGTTCTCGTCTTTGTTAACTTTAAGTTCAACTTCCAGTTCGGTAATTTTTTCATTATTACCGGGTATTATTTTTTCGCAGCGAATGGTGACTTTTGTTTGCCAATCTTCTTCGTCGAATAATTTATTATACAGCGCTAATTCGCACCGTATGTAAGTTGTTTCTGCTTTATCAAAAACAGTACGGTAGCGTTTTGTTGAGTCAGCCATCCATTCGTCGGATGAATAGACAAAAAGACTTTTGAATTTGAAACGTTTTTCCATGGTGTTAATTTTTTTTAATTTCCGAAAGATGTTGCTGCCACTTCCATGCCGAAAGCATCATGGCATCTATATTAAATTTTGGTTCCCAGTTTAATTCTTGTTTTGCTAAATTGTTATTGGCGTAAATAGATTCAACATCACCATCCCGGCGCAGACCTATTTCGTAATTTAATTTTAAACCTGTTACTTTTTCGAAGGAATTAATAGCTTCCAAAACCGTCACTCCGGTTCCTGTTCCTAAATTAAATAGCGAAACATTGTGTTTGTTTTTATTTTCAATTAAATATTGAATTGCTTTTACATGTGCATCTGCAATATCAGTTACATGAATATAATCCCGAATGCAAGAACCGTCTCTTGTATTGTAAGTATCACCATGAACATGCATTTTAGAAATTAACCCAATTGCGGTACGGGTAATAATTGGCACCAAACTTGTTGGCGGTCCTAAAGGCAATTCACCAATTTGCGCGCTTTTGTGTGCACCTACCGGATTGAAATATCTTAAAATAACGGAGCTGAAATCCGTATTTGTTTTTGTAAAGGAGTCTACAATTTGTTCACCAACTTGTTTTGTATAAGCATAAGGCGATTCTGCTTTTGTTAATGGACTATCTTCTGTAACCGGTAATTTATTTATGTTGCCATAAACAGAACAGGAAGAAGAAAAAATAAAATTTGGAATATTTTTTTCTTTACAAAAGCGTAAAATATTTACAAGACTTTCGATATTGTTGTGATAATAGAGCAGGGGATCGGTCATGCTTTCCGGAACCGATTTAAAAGCTGCAAAATGAATGACGCCGGCAATATTTTTTAGAGCAGATAAATTTTTGTCTAAAGATCCCCAATCACATAGATCAAGCTCAAAATAATTTATTTTTTTACCTGTAATTTTTTCAATTCTGTTATAGGTTTCTTTACCTGAGTTGGAGTAATTATCAATGGAAACAACATTGTAATTAGTTTGCTGCAATAATTCAATTATTGTATGCGAACCAATAAAGCCGGCCCCTCCTGTAACTATAATAGTCTTATCCATCTAGCTTTAAAAATAGCGTTTTTACTGCAAAGACACCTCAAGTATTCGATGGTTTTGGTTTATTTTAACTCTCTGGAATTAAAGAGATTTCGGTAAATATTAAGAATTAACATATAAACCCTTCATGGCATCGCCGATCTTTAGAGTATTTAAAACAAAATTCAGCGAGTTTTTTAACCCTCTTAACATAATTTTATTTTCAATATTAGTTCTGAGATTTTCGTCGGTGTTATTATTAGTGGTACGGCTTTCTTCATCTTTGCCAATGCTCTGTTTAAAGCGCGATAAACTTATACCTGTGGTTGTAATAAATTGTTTTTTGAAACCATGTTTTTTCAATAGTTTATTTATGGTTCCCGAAGTGTAGTACGACAAATGTTCGGGATATCCGATAATATTCCATTTCTCTTTCAATAAAAATCTGCTAATAGAATTATAGTTTGGAGTTGTAAAATAAAAAGCGCCGTTCTCACGGAGAATTTTTTTTATAAAATTTAATTCTTCATTCGGTGTATTAATGTGTTCGATCACTTCAAAACTCGTCACGACATCAAATTTCAGATCAAAAAAATCAGGCGGTAATTTATCAGATTTAAATACTTTTATGTTTTTCTGAGCGCAGTAGTTAATGCATTCTTCGGCGTATTCTGTTCCGTAAACATTCCAGCCTCTTTTTTTAGCACAATCAAGAAACAAGCCATTACTGCATCCCAGATCAAGAATATTGTTGGTGCTTTTAAATATTTCTAGTTTGTCAAGTAATTCGTTGTATCTTTTTTCTGTTATCGGAGACAGAGAGGTGTATCGGGGGTAACCGGTGTAGTGAGTGGTTAATTCTTGTGCCGTTGGTTTTTCTTTGCTAAAAACGAGTCCGCAACTTTTGCATTTTACTAAAAAAGCATGTTGGTACTTTGGCAGATCAACCAATTCATTACTTCCGCAGTTAATACAATCCATGAACTCCATTATTATAGTATCAAATTATTTGTAAATTTACGATAATATAGGAATAAATTAAGTGGTTTCCGAATGAATGAAATTGTAGCTAAAGAATTATGGGAATACGATCAGGTTGTTCGTGTTGAATGGCTTGATATTTTCGGTACAATTTCCGTGGCCTTATTGTTGTTATTCGCTGGGCTGCTCTATCAAAATAGAAAAATGATGAAGGACCCATCATATAAGTTTTATTTAAAAGGTCTTATTGCAAAACTGGTGGGCTCCATGGTTTTTTGCTCCATTTATATTTTTTATTACGATAAACATGGTGATACAATTGCCTATTTCGAATCATCGATGGCAATGGCTAATTTATTTTTTCAGGATACCGAAAAATATATTGAGGTAATGCTTTCTGAGCCATCTGTAGAATTACGATCGCTTTTTAGCGATAAAACAGGATATCCGTATTCCTACATGTTTTATGACTCGCATACATTTTCTGTAATAAAATTAACAAGCATCTTAACAATAGTAACAGGAAGAAGTTATTTTCTAAGTTCATTACTACTGGCTTATCTTTCTTATTTCGGAGTGTGGAAATTGTTTTTAACATTCAGACAATATGCTCCGGCAATCGACAATAAGTTGGCGTGGGCTATATTATATTTTCCATCGCCGTTGTTTTGGGGAGGGGGAATTTCGAAGGACACTTTCATTTTTGCGGCTACAGCTTTATTTGTTTATTGTGCGCATAAATATTTTATTTTGAAAGAAAGAAAAGTCGCCATTGTAATTTTACTGATCATTTGTTCGTGGTTAATTTTAAGTATTAAACCATATATTTTTATTGTTTTGTTCCCCGGTGGATTATTATGGATCTTTTATGATAAGCTGCAGCGGGTAAGAAGCAAGTTTATCACTTTCTTTTTATTTCCTTTTCTGGTGGTTGGTATTATGGTTTTATCGTATTTTGTTTTAACCAGTTTGAGCGGAAGTATGTCGAAATTTTCGATTGATAAAGCTTTTGAAACGGCTGCTTCAACAAGTGCTGATTTAAAACAGGATTATTATGGAGGCTCTAGTTTTGATATTGGTACTTTTGATGGTACCGCTACGGGAGTTGTTTCATTAATATTACCTGCAATAAACGCGGGATTATTCCGGCCATTTTTATGGGAAAGTAAAAGTGTGGTACTGTTAATAGCAGGTTTTGAAAATATTTTTTTATTAGGCTTTACAATTTTTATCCTATATAAAACAAAAGTTATCGGGTCACTGAAGATAATTAAAAAAAATCCGATCTTACTTTTCTGTGTTGCTTTTACTATCTTTTTTGCATTTATGATCGGGATAACAACATCCAATTTCGGCGCCTTGGTTCGATTTAAAATTCCAATACTTCCATTTTTTGTTTCGGCATTATTCATTATTGATTACCAGCGTACTTTGCCGGAAAACAGAAACTTATAAGGAAGGTCTGAGAAAATCAGATCTCTGAAAAAATCTTATTCAGAATATTTTTAGCTGCATCTATACTTCTATAATTAACAGCATGGTTGCGGCAGCGGATCTTTAGATCAGGATTGCTGCCGGTAAGAAGTTTGTTTATTCGATCCGTAATTTGTTCCGGAGCTTCTTCTAAACTATCAATTACAACTCCAACATTTTCAGTTAATGCAATTATATCATCATCGCCAATGTGTTTGTTAACTATATAGGGAAGTCCGCAAGATAAATAAATGGCAGTTTTAACGGGGGTACGATATATTTGTGACGGTAAAGATGGCAAAGCAACAAAACCAATGTCGGCTGCCGAAACATGTTGATTTAATTCGTTGTAATTTACAGTATAAGAAACGGAAAATGCGGTTTGCGGTAATTTGTATTTGATAATGCTTTCTGTAACCTCAGTAACATCAGGCGTAATGATATAAAAAAATAATTTATCATACTGCTGATGCAGTTTAGTAAAAAAAGAAATAACGTTGTCGCACGAGTAATAGATCCCACCAAATTTCCCTGTGTAAATAACCACTATTTTATCACCGGCATTTATATTACCTCTTATTTTTTCGCGGGCCGGGGAATTAAAAACCATTTGATCAGTATCAATACTAATTGGACACACAAATATTTGCACGGTTTTATTTATTTGTGCAACAAAAGTTTTTGTAAAATCATTGGGCACAACAATATATTTAGCCTGTTTCAACTGCAAGAGCTCGAAATGATGAAGTAGTTTGTAATTAAGACTTGTCTTATTCCATATTTTAAAATCAACCATATATTCACTATGCGGTTCAAAGCAATACACAATTAATTTTAATCTAAGTAGTCTTGAAAGAAT
>JANYCL010000268.1 GCA_025360355.1 Sphingobacteriaceae bacterium | reverse complement strand
TCCACGTTTCCAATTTCCGTAAGGTAAAACGAGTTGAAGATGTTTTAAAAGTATTTGATAAAGTGAGAAAAGTAGTTCCAACCAAATTAATTTTAGTTGGTGATGGCCCTGAACGTCCTGCAATCGAAAAACTTTGCCGCGAATTAGATACTTGTAAGGATATTATAAGTTTAGGAAGAATAAATAACCCGACTGAAGTATTAAGCATTGCCGATCTTTTTATTTTACCAAGTGAAACTGAAAGTTTTGGTTTAGCAGCTCTCGAAGCAATGGCGATGAAAATTCCTGTTATCTCCACTAACACCGGTGGTTTACCAGAAGTAAATATAAATGAAGTTACAGGTTATTTAAGTGATGTTGGCGATATTGATGATATGGCTAATAACTCCATTAAACTTTTAAGTGATGAAAAACTATTAGCGAAATTTAGATCAAATGCATTTGAACAAGCTAAAAAGTTTGACATAAATAATATCCTTCCCATTTATGAAAAACTGTATCAGAAAATGATCAGTAAAGAATTAGCTTAAACTTCCGAGATCTTTATTACGTCTTTCATTCTTACACCGCGCTCAGTATTTTGTAAACTGCAGCATTCTATTTTAGGATCGTGCTCGAAAAATAACAACCAATTATTTTCAACTGCTTTACTTAGCATTTTTTCTTTTTCGCCAATAGTTTCAAGCGGTCGCATATCATAACCCATTACATAAGGAATGGGAATATGTCCTGATGAAGGAATTAGATCGGCCATGTAAGCAATGGTTGTGTTTTTGTATTTCACCATTGGGAGCATCATCGCTTCGGTATGACCGTAAACTTCTTTAATTTCAAAACCAAGCGGTGTTTCCCCTTCTCCAGTAAATTTTAATTGTCCGCTTTCCTGAATAGGTAAAATATTTTCTTTTAAAAAACTTGCCTTCTCTCTTGCATTTGGATGTGTTGCCCAATTCCAATGTTTTTCGTTGCTCCAATAGGTTGCATTTTTAAATGCAGTTTCGTAACCCGTTTTGTCTTTATTGGACATGATACTTCCGCCACAATGATCGAAATGCAAATGGGTTAAGAACACATCTGTAATATCATCCATTCCGAAACCATGTTTCCTTAATGATTTTTCCAAATTATCATCACCATGCAAATAATAAAATCCGAAAAACTTATCGCTTTGCTTATTTCCCATTCCATTATCAACCAGAATTAATTTATTACCGTCCTGTATCAACAAACAACGCATGGCCCAACTGCACATGTTGTTCTCATCAGGAGGGTTTAATTCTTTCCACAAACTTTTTGGAACCACACCGAACATGGCACCACCATCGAGTTTAAAATAACCAGCATTTACTGAATAGAGTTGCATAAAAGATGTTTTATTGTTTAAGGTTTAATTGTTTGATGTTTAAGGTTTAGTGTAAAGCTTAACACGGAACCACAAACCCAAAACATTTTCAAAAATAAAGGTAATGAAATTTTGCTTTTCCATTGCTCATTTCTAAAGTTGGCGCAGGAATTTTAATAATATTTAAACCGTTCAACACAGCGTTTAAAAATTTAGACTTCGTTTTTATTTTTGAAAGGTCCACATCAATAGATAAATAATATTGTCTTACCCTATCGAATTGTTTTACATTTCCTTCATTATCAATTACAGCAATGTTATTATAATTAGCACCTATCATTCCGTCTGCTCCATATCCAAACGATAACGCCAACCATTTTGGTAATTTTTTATCGGACTTTATGAATGTGAACGGACTCACGCTTAGCCAATATGTTTGTCCGTTATAATCTTTTAAAATTTGTTCGCTCAGGTCTTTTCCTAATAAATTCGGATTGTATTGTGCTAATGAAGTTTGATGAAAAGATATTTTCAAATTAAAACGTTGTTCTTTCCATGCTGCTTCTTGTGAAATTGCTAAAGCTGTACCGAGAGTATTAGCGGCCATATCAGCCCACGAAAATCCCCAACCGGTACTATAACCATCCATTATCTCGATCGCAGTCATATAACCGTAACCCAATGTGCCGCCGATCCATAATTTTTGTTTGGTATTGAATCCGGCCCAATTAAAAGCTTTCATCGTTAAATTAGAAATTTGAAAGGTACTAAGGAAATGCCCTGCTTTATCCATCTGCAGCCATTCTTGTGAGTCATCAAAATAATGAAATTTGCCACTGTTATATTGCGAATACCAAACCCTGTTAAGATAAACAAGAGAACCCGCTGTTAATCCGCCACAAGAACTCAATAAAAATATTTTTTTGCATTTGGTTTGCTGCAACGAATCTTTTGAGGAAAAACAATTTCCAAAACTTATTTCAGAAACTAAAATAAAGATCAAAAAATATTTTATGCATTTGTTTGAAAAGGACATTTAGAATGCTTTGGACATTCTAAAGTTAAGGAATTAATTAACGTGAAATTTAACCCTTGTAATACTTTAACTCGAACTTATTCCCGTCGAAAACGGCATAACTGTTGTATTTGAGCCAATCTCCCAAATTAACGTAGGTCGCTTTTTTTTCAATATCCAATTCCAATGGTAAATGGCGGTGACCAAACACAAAGTAATCCATTTTATTTTTTGTTAGATAATCTTTGCAATAAAGATACAGCCATTCCTTTTCTGCACCTTCAAATATTTCATCAGAATTACCTGTTACTGCCCTGCTCTTTAAACTGGAAGCACGTGCTATCGAGAATGATAAATTTGGATGAAGTCGCGAATACAACCAATGCGAGATTTTATTTCTGAAAATTGATTTTAAAAATTTATACCAATGGTCGCCCGGACCTAAACCATCTCCGTGACCGATGTAAAAATTTTTGTTGTTGTACGTTTTAGTAATTGGTTCATGATGAACTTCCACATTTAATTCTTTCACAAAATAATCCTGCATCCATGCATCGTGGTTGCCGCTAAAAAAATAAACTTTAATACCGCTGTCAGTAAACTCAGCTATTTTACCTAGCAAACGCACAAAACCTTTTGGAACAGTGTATTTATGTTCGTACCAGAAATCGAACATATCGCCCAATAAATATAATTCTTCCGTATCCGGTTTAATTTCATCGAGCCATTTGCAAACTAAACGTTCACGCTCTGCGCTTTTGTCATCTTTGGGAGCGCCAAGATGAAAATCGGATGCGAAATATATTTTTTTACCGGGTTGCATTAAAAAATGTTCTTGTTTAATAACTCACGTACACTTATTTTATTTAAGTTGAATGTAAAACGAATGGTTTCAAAAAATGTTGTTTTGCCATTCAATATTAATGTGTTTTTAATTTCCTTATTGTAAATTAAAGGGATATACACTTCAAAGATATCTTTCCATACACAAATTTCAAAACCTGCGGTATATAATATTTTTTCTTGCAGTAAGGCTGTTGCATCACAAGTAACAACATCAGCAAATAATTTAACGGGAATCTTAAAGAATTTCGGCGACTTAATATTCAAAGCCACAAGCCATGTATCTGATTGTCCGAGTGGCGTCCAAACTTTCATTGCTCCATCTTCCTCTGCAAATTGCGAAAAAGGTAATCCTTGATACTCGCTGCGGCCAAGCATATTGTAGTCATACATATAATCCTGGTAACCTGTATAGCCGCTTGCTCTATATCGGTACAAACCTCTGTTCTTTCCCGAAATAAAACTTCCGGCAAATAATCTGAAATCGATAGATCTTTTTTCTTTAAATGTTATTGAATAATTTGCTGTTAAATTTATTTTCGAAAAATCATTGTTCTGCTGAAGCTTTAAATTAAATCCAAAAGGGTTTATCGCCCTTTCATTTTCAAAATTATAGGCTAATTCGTTTACGTAATTCATTGCTATGGTTTTGTATGGCGACTGTTGAATTTCGGTGAAAACAGTATTATATGTCTCATCTTTTTCAACGTAGGTCAACACACTTCGTACAGTTATATTTTGTGTTATCCTGCTGCGGGGATCTTTCTTCTTCAATTCGAATTTCAAAAAAGGTTCTACTTTATAATAATTGAAAGCAAAAAAACTCGGGTCGGTAATGGCTGAATTCGGAAAAAGTTTGTTACGTTCGGAAAAATCATATGCAAAGCTTTTGAATTTGGTACCAATACTTATTTTTTGAAATGCCTGATTCGGCGTTAAATTAAATTGGAGATCAGCAAAACCAACCGGTGTATTACTGCCGAATGCATACATGGGTGCCAATGTGAATTCAAATTTTTTCTGCAGCAAACTATAATTATAAAAAGCCATGCCTAACATGAATTTATTATAAACGTTGTAACCAAGTATCGGTAAAAAATTTAATTGCGTTTTGTGAGGATTATCAATTTTAGCAATGAAATTTAATTGTAATGGCTCTGTTTTTTTAAATAAACCTTTTGTACGTAAAGTATTATTCTGACGATTTACTTCGGGCATTGTGTTTTGTCCGTCGATCTCAAATTTATCAATTTCGCTTGGCGGAAATTCAAAAACACGTTTGCCTTTGAAGCCACTATACCAAACCTGTCCAATTAATTTTCCTTTTTTGTAGCCCGACATGCTAACGGGCCCCATTACACTCCCCTTGCCTTTAACCAAAACCATATGTGCACCATTCTCCATTTTTTTTTCTTTACAGATCTTGTAATCGAGTTTTCCTTTCGATTTTATCATGCCTTCTGCGAACCAATTCATATCAATGGCACAATGGTACTCCAATGTTTTTTGCAGATCAGGGAATGATGGGTGTTTAAATTTCCAATTATCAAAATAGAAACGCATGCCATCATCAAATTTTTCGTTACCAACCGCGCTCATTAAATAATCAAAAACCACAGCAGTTTTACTATACACAATGGCACCATAATTAAACTTTGAAAATTTGGACGCTTCCGTATTAATTGGTTGATCATTGTTTTTGCGGGCAGCCAATAAATACGCCAGCATGTATTGCTCCTTATGCGGAAATTTATTTAAGCCGAAAAATTTGAAAGTACTATCACGACCAATTAATGAAGTTAATTTTTTTGTGGGATACTTGGCCTGGATATAACGCATTTCGTAAAATGAATTCAGACCCTCATCCATGAAAGGATAATCACGCTCGTTACTTCCCATAATTCCGTAGAACCAATTGTGCCCTACTTCGTGCATAATGGTAGTTTCTAAAGTAAAATCGTTGCCACTTGAACCAATTACGGTAATGTTTGGATATTCCATTCCACCACCGGCTGCAATTACACCGTCGATGGCCGTAACATGATTGTAAGGATAATCTCCAACAAAATAAGAGTAGAACAAAGTCGCATCATCAATATATTCGAGAGATTTTTTCCATAATGAAGCTTCATTGTCGGTAAAGAAAGCCCAGGTATCAACAAATCTACCGCTGCTTGGTAATTTAATTTTATCACGCAACACATGAAAACGTTTATCGGCAAACCATGCAAAATCGTGAACGTTCGATTGCATGAAGCGAATTGTTTTAGTTGTTGGTGCAGATTCAGGAAATGTACTTTTATGATCCGTTAATTTGTTTGCTTTAATTAAAATTTCCGTCTCCAAAACTTTTGTATTTAACCATTCTTCTTCCTCGGGTGCATCAATTCTATCACCTGTGGCTGCTAACAAATAATTTTGCGGAACGGTAACACTTACATCAAACGAACCAAACTCACTATAAAACTCGCCCTGATTCAAATATGGCATCGGATGCCATCCCGTATTATCAAACACTGCAGGTTTAGGATACCATTGCGTGATGTAATACGCCTGATCTGTATGACCTAATCGCGAAAATTTCGCATCGGGTAACTTAACATGAAATGGTGTTGAGATCATGATCGTATCATGAGATCGCATTGGTTCATTCAAAATTAGTTTACAGATATCAATATTCTCCGGATCATATTCAACTTTTACACTCTGACCATTTACTTTAAAATCCAGGCTATCCATAAAGCCACGCTCTTCGCTTTTCGAAAAATAAAATGAAGTATTTCCTTCTTCGAGTAATTGTTTTGCTAAAGCAGTTTTATGATTCTTATAACCGTTTGGCCAGAGGTGAAAATAAATGTAAGATAAAGACGTTACTGAATTATTAATGTACTTGATCTCTTCAAAAGCCGAGAGCTCATGTTTTTTATCATTTAGCGAAACGCGTATTTTATAATTTACTTCCTGTTGAAAGTATTGGTCTTGCGCTCCAAGCTTACAGCCTATAAAAAAAATCGCTACAAGAAATTTGCAGCGATCCTTTAATTCTATATTTAGAAATTTTTTCAAAAATTAATTCAATAACTCTTTTAGTTTGGCTTCTAATTGATCACCTCTTAATCCTTTTCCAATTATTTTTCCTTCTTTATCTAGCAAAACTGTATACGGTATTGACTGAACATTATAAGCTTTGGCCGCTACACAGTCCCAATACTTCAGGTCACTTACTTGTATCCAGGTAATGCCATCTTTTTTAATGGCATCAACCCACGGTTGCAATTCTTTATCCATCGACACCCCATAAATTTCAAAACCTTTTGACTTATATTTTTTATAAGCTGCAACTACATTTGGCATTTCTTTACGGCACGGACCACACCAGCTTGCCCAAAAATCTATCAATACAACTTTACCTTTTAAAGATGAAAGCGCAATGTTTTTTCCGGTAGGATCCGGTAAATTAATTTCTATAGCATCACCTCCTGCTTTAGTAGCTACCATTTTTGCGATCATTTGATGGAACATATTTATATCCGGGTGACCAGGATATTTAGCTGTTAAACCTGCATCCACCAATTTAAAAAGTTCAAGATATTTATCAGGATCTAATGGCTGAATGGCGATAACAGTCGGGAACATGTTTGCATTGGCTTTTGCTTTTTCGGCAATGCGTTCGCAATAACTATCCACAACTTTCAAATAAATTGCTTCAAATGTTTTACTTAAGGAATCTACTTTTAATGAATCCGGTTTAACACCAACTGTCGTCATTGCAAAACGGAATGCTTCATTCAAAGAATCCTGTTGGCGCTGCAATATTTTTGAACTTTCGTTATACTCTAAAAATAATTTTGTGTCGGGCGAGCCTACCGGCTTGTAAGTATTCCCAAGATCTTTTGCGCTTCCTGTAATTGTAATTTTATTGGTGGAATCCATTACCAGCATTCCAAAGTTTTGATCACTTAGTTTTACACGGTAAAAACCAATGCCGGGAACATAATTATCAAAAGAAAAATTTCCTTTGTCATCGATAACACAACTATCCACAACTATAGGCTTTGCTGAAGCTAATTTTTCCAAATATATAGTTTCACCTTTCGAATCAGTTAATGTTCCCTTTAACTCAAAAGTTGTGTTTGTTTTTTTATGTCCGCCGCCGCATGAATTGAGTACAAGAGCAAGGACTGAAAGTCTGAATAAATTCTTCATTAAAATAGCTTTTTATAAAGGTTTAAAGATAATAAAATTGGGATACGAAAAAGGCTAAATATTGTGAATAAAATTGGAATTTATTAGTTTTTCTCCAACCGTTCCTTCACTAATTCGTTCACCACTTTAGGATCGGCTTTGCCTTTGCTGAGTTTCATCACTTCACCAACGAATAAACCTAATAAACCGACTTTACCATTACGATATTCGGTAATTTTTTCGGGAAATTTATTTACAGCTTGTTCAACCAGAATTTGAATTTCGTTGCTGTTACTGTTTTGGATGATATCTAATTCTGTTGCTAACGATTCGGCACTTTTTGTCGGATTTGCAATTAAAGCAGGAAATAATTTTTGA
>JANYCL010000213.1 GCA_025360355.1 Sphingobacteriaceae bacterium | reverse complement strand
ATTCTGGAGCATTACACGTTTAGTGTTTAAAGCAATTGTAAAAAAAGGTGAAGAATTCATACAAAGCAAACAATACGCAGTTCTAGGTGCGGGTGCAATTGGTGCCTTAGCTTATACATTTTCTGATTCATTTTGGTTCTCTGCTGTTGAAGGGGAGGTTTATGCGATGTCGGCATTCTTTACCGCTGTTGTATTCTGGGCTATTTTAAAATGGGATGAAGAAGATGATACCAATCCTGTTGGCGCAATGCGTTGGGTGGTATTGATCTCTTATTTAATGGGTTTATCTATTGGTGTCCATTTATTGAATTTACTTGTTATCCCTGCAATTTGTTTTATTTACTATTATAAAAAATACACATTTACCTGGAAAAGTTTTTTTATTGCAGGAATTGTTTCTGTATTGATATTAGGAGCTGTTCAATCTTTAATTATTCCTAAGATCGTAAAATTTGTTTCTGATACAGAGGTTTACTTCACCAATAATCTTCACTTAGGTTTCAGTACAGGAACGATGATCTATTTTGCATTATTAATTTCCTGTTTAACAGGATTCATTATGTACACGACCAGTAAAAAGGAGTCGTTTTACAAAATGGGTTTCTATGCTCTTATCGCGTTTGCCATCATTGTTGTAATAAGCGCACCAAGTCCGGGTGCCATGTTTATGCGTGCTATTTCATTCGGTGCAATTCTTTATGGTATTGGGAAAATTAAAACAAAAACACACAGCTTAAATGTTGTGATGATGAGTTTAGCAACTATTTTAATTGGTTACTCTTCATTCTTCGTTTTAGTGATCCGTTCACAAGCTAATCCGCCAATGGATGAGAACGATCCTGAAAACGCACCGAACATGTTATCGTATTTGTTACGCGAACAATATGGCGATTGGCCAATAGGTTACGGTCAGTATTACAATGCACCAGCAAAACCAAATTCACAATTTAAAGATGGCGATCCTATTTACATCAAAGATAAAGCTTCAAAAAAATATATTGTTGCGGATGATCGTAAACATGATATCCCCGTTTATGAAGAAGAATTTTGTACTATTTTCCCTCGTATGTATAGCAGTCAGAGTCACCACGAAGCGGCTTACCGTTATTGGGGCGATGTTGCCAACAATCATAAAACTGTAAATAGAACGAATGAACAAACAGGAGAAACCGAATCAGTCGAAATACCAACTTTCGGTGCTAACATGCGTTTCTTTTTTAATTATCAGATAAAATATATGTGGCTCCGTTATTTTGCATGGAATTATGTAGGACGACAAAATGATATTCAGGGAATGAGTCAAAATACACTTGAAGGAAATGCAGTTTCCGGCTTAAAAACAGTTGATGATTTTCTTTTGGATTCAGATAGCAGTTTAAAAACGCATCTCATGAAAAGTAATAAAGCACAAAATTACTTTTTTGGTATTCCGCTTATTTTAGGATTGCTTGGTTTTTGGTTCCATTACAAAAATAACAAAGCAGGAACATGGATCGTAACAGCGCTTTTTTTATTGACAGGATTAGCTTTAGTAGTTTATCTCAACACACCACCTTATCAACCACGCGAACGTGATTATGCTTATGCAGGCTCTTGTTACGCCTTTGCAATTTGGATCGGGTTTGGCGTTTTATTTATTTACGAATTACTTAGGAAAAAAACGAATGGTAACACGGCTGCAATAATTGCAACTTGTGTTGGCTTAATTGGTCCGGCGTTAATGGCAAGAGGCGGTTGGGATGATCACAACCGTTCAAAACGTACTTTATCGCGAGATGTAGCAATTAATTATTTAGAATCATGTGCACCAAATGCAATTTTATTTACGAATGGTGATAACGATACGTTCCCATTATGGTACGCGCAGGAAGTTGAAGGCGTGAGAACCGATGTGCGTGTTGTGAATTTAAGTTTATTGCAAACCGATTGGTATATCCGTCAAATGCGCCGCGCTGCTTATGAATCAGCTCCGGTTCCATTTACAATTCCGGAAGAAAAATTGCTTCAGCGTAAACGCGAAGTAATTTATTTGTTTGATAAAAATGTTGGACCAATGAATTTGAAAAAGGCCATCGAGTATGTTGAAAGCGATGATCCCGCAAACAAATTTGAATATGGTAATGGGTTTTTAGATTATTTGCCAACCAAACAATTTTATTTGCCCGTTGATTCCATGGCAGTAATGAAAAATAAAATTGTTTCCTTAAAAGATACTGGCCGCATTGTAAAAAACATTAGCTGGACCATCCCACGCGGTGCCATAACTAAGAACGATCTTATGGTTCTTGATCTGTTGGCGCATTCTGATTGGAAACGTCCGATCTATTTTGCTGTTACAACAGGAAATGAAGCGTACGTTGGTTTAGAAAAATATTTCCAACTGGAAGGCTTAGCTTTCCGTTTAGTACCAATTAAACAAAATGAGAGTGAAGAAATGGGTGGAGGTAG
>JANYCL010000170.1 GCA_025360355.1 Sphingobacteriaceae bacterium | reverse complement strand
TTAAGCTTTAAACTTTTGGCCGTTCTACAATTTTAAATTCTGTGCGACGATTCTTGGCGTGTTCCTCATCGGTACACTCCACTCCGACTTTACATTTATTTAATAATCGAGATTCTCCATAACCGATTGCTTTTAACCTTGCTTTATTAACGCCTTTTGCGATCATGTAATCAACTGCTGTTTTCGCGCGCTTTTGAGATAAGGCCATATTAAATTGGTCGGTACTTTTTGAATCAGTATGTGAACTTAATTCAACCATTAAATTTGGATTAGACTGCATGACTGCGATAACTTTATCCAAAACGTTTTGTCCGCCCTTATCAAATTTATGATCACCAAAAGCGTAATAGATATTTTCAACAATGGTAATACTGTTCAAACTATCTTGTTTGGCTTTATGTTTTAATTCTAAAACCTGTAACCATGGATCGTCAACTGTAAAATCTCCCATCGCTACTTTATCAACCGACAAAACTTTAAATTGAAATTTACCTTTAATAGTGCGGATCAATTCTTTATAGATACGTCCTTTTGTATCGGCGATATATAATTTCTTTAATGTGTTAACACGCGGATCTGTTTCATCCACATCAAACAAATAATCTAAATTTGTTTTTAAATTCTTAAAGGCGAATTTTCCTTTCTCGTCGGTAGTGATAGTTTGATTCAATTGGCTATTAGAATCAAATAAAAACAATTTAGCGTTGTTAAATGGTTTTTTATCCTGATCGTAGATATAACCATATAACTGCATTATCAGATCTTTATCATCCACATCCAGATCGGTTAGCATAACTTTTTCGGTTGCCAACATATTAAATTTGAATTTGCCTTTCATTGTAGTATAGAAACTCTTAATTTCTTTACCGCTTTTATTAGTTAAAATAACTTTTGTGTTCTCGGGCAGATCTAATTCAGAATCATCCAGACTTACAATATAATTCTGATCCAGTGGTAAATTACGGAAGGCAAACGCACCAAACTCATTGGTAGTTGTAGTTTCAACAACATCACCAAACTGATTGGTAATTTTGATTTTTTGATTCTTTATCGGTTTGCTTGGATTCTCACCGTATAATAAATTACCCGCCATTGTTAACTCGTCATCAGCATACAGATCAGGTAAACCGTTTACAACCATTGGTAAATTACGGAATGCAAATTTTTTATTTTCAAAATTATTGGTCACTCTTGAAATAACACCGTTTGAATTTGCTAAATAATAACGCGCTTTACCGGCTAATTGTGGGTCGTCAGAATCAATCACCGCCATGTATTTTTTATCAGCATCTAAATTATCAAACTTAAAAAATCCTTTTGCATCAGTTCTAACCGAATCCTGTGCTTTATTATCCGGACCAAATAAACGCACTTTAACATTTTTAGCAGGATCGTTAGTGTTTTCGGTTAACAATACGGTTCCTGAAATTGAAATGTATTTATTTGTGTATTTAAACCAGTAAATATCATCTTTCCCTTTACCGCCTTCCCTGTTAGAAGAAAAATAACCGGTTGAATCATTCAGAAAACAAATTGAGAAATCATCGGCAGCACTATTTAAATTCATGCTTTCGTTACGGCTTAAGATCCATTTGCCTTCTTTTTCATTTGCTGAAAAAATATCTAAGCCGCCAAACCCAGCTAAACCATTTGATGCAAAAAATAAAGTTCCGTCTTTTCTTGAATTCGGAAACATTTCATCACCCCCGGTATTAATATCAACTCCTAAATTAACAGGCTTATCCCAACCATCACCGTTCTTTTTACAAACCCACAGATCTTTTCCGCCTTGTCCGCCAGGCATATCAGAAGTAAAGAATAAAGAACTACCATCAGCGCTAATACAAGGATGCGCAACAGAATATGCATCGCTATTATATTGAAATGACTTAATACTATTCCATCTTGTATCGTGACCGGTTGCGAAATATATTTTAGCGCGGTTCACGAAATTTTTATCCTTCGTCGATTTATAATCGACACGTGTAAATAATAAAGTTTTTCCATCAGGACTAAAACTCACTGGGCCATCATGGTATTCTCCATTTATTTTTCCTGAAAATTCTTTTTGTCCTGAAGCTTTTTCAACATTGATCTTAGAAACAAAAACATTCATGTACGGTTCGCCATTTGTTTCATCAACAGTATATTCAAAAAAATCGGCTTGCTTTTCGCCAACATAAACTAATTTATTCCCTAATACAGCAGGACAAAATTCAGAACGCTTTGTGTTAAGGCCATCAACGTTGCGTATTTCATATTCGATCGCTTTTGTTTGCCAGTATTTAATTTGTTGGCATGAACGGATAGCGTTTTTTGCTTTCCCATCGGTAGGTTTGTCCTTTAAATACTCATTGAATTGATTTAAAGCTTCGGTATAATTATTATTTGTTTTAAGAACGTAACCGTAATTATATTTTACTTCAGGCGATACTTTGTTATTCAACGCTAGTGCTTTTTTATAACTGTCTTCCGATTTTTTATATTCATTTAATATACGGTAACAATCTGCCAGTTTTATTAAACTTTCTTGCTGATCTCCGCCGCTTTTTTTAGCAGCCTTCTCATAAAGCGGAATTGCCTGAGCATAATGCCCTTTATCGAAGGCTTTATCTGCTTTCTTTTTTTGCGCAAAAGAAAGATCAGAAATAAATATTATTGCAACTAGTAATAAGGACTTTTTCATTGTGTAATTTTTTGGGATGTTATTCTATTATAAAAATCTTGGTGATGTCATTTTTGCTTTGTTCTTTTTAATATCGAAACCTATCATGACTTCATGAGAGCTTCCTAAAAATTTCCGGGGGCCAATACCGATATCATAAGAATAACCAATCCTAAATTGGTTAGTAACATAAACTTGAAATAAAGCACCAAATCCGTAAGCTTGGCGGACAAACAATCCAAACCAAACGCGTTTAGCTGCAAAAAAATTAAAGTTTAGATCAACAGTTGGTTTTCCGGCAACAGCCTTCACCATTAAAGACGGGCTAAATAAAAAATTCTCCTTAATAACAAAAGATTTACCAATTGTAAGAAAAACATGCGGTCGCAAAGTATAACTAAGCGAGTAACTACCAGTCGTATCTTTCACCTGGAATGAACCTTTGTAAATAGATCCTTGATTTAAATGTGTTGCGCTTAAACCAACATAAAATGTATTTGTTCTTAAATACAAACCTGCATCAACATCTAAAGCACCTTTGGTAGAAGAATATAGATCCGCATAAGCCGATTCTTCACTGTCTTTATATTTTATTGCGTTAGAATTAAATTTATAACTGCTATACCCTGCCCTTGCACCAAATGCTAGTTTGGTTTTGTTATTTAATTTAAGGATGTAAGAGAAATTACCATAAAAAGAAGTAGTAGACTTTGCACCGATCTTATCACTCATTCCATTTAATCCTAAACCAATTTTATTATTAGCGACCGGACTATGAATACTAAACGCAGCTGTTGTTGGCGCTCCATCAAATCCAACCCATTGCTTACGCACGTCGGCCACAATTGCAATTGCATCGCGTGCTCCCGCATAGGCAGGATTAATAACCATTTGGTTATACTGGTAAAGATTGTATTGCGGATCTTGCTGCGCAAAACTTTTAACTGCACTAAATGCAATTACTAAAACCATCAACTTTTTCATCTTTGTTCTCATTTTAATTAAAATCTTTTTTTGTTAATTCTATAAATCCTTTTAAAACCTCGGTACTGTTATTCAAATTAATTACGTAATAATAAGTGCCGGAAGGAACAGTTTTAGAACCATCACTTCCCGACCAAAAATTATTAGTGTTATTGTAATCATGTATCTCTATAATTTGTTGTCCCCACCGGTTATAAATTGTAACAGAACAGCCGGGATATTGTTCAATGTTTTCTATATAGAAAAAATCGTTGTGGCCGTCGCCATTTGGAGTTACACCGTTATAAATAATTAAATGACATTTATCACTAATAGAAAAGACCTGTGATGCTGTAGATCTGCAGCCATTAATATCGATCGCTGAAACACTGTATGAAAGAGATTGGTTATTGGGAGGAGTAATGCTAAATGAAGAACTATTAATTCCTGTACTCCATGTATAAGTATTTGCGCCGATCGCGCTAATGATAACGGTTTTACCAATACATAATTCGGGTTCGGATGCAATTATTGAAACATTTGTACCGGCGTTAACGCTGATAGGAATTGTTGCAAAGTTATAACAACCGTTAGCTCCTAAACCTAAAACACTATAAGTTGAATTTGCTGTTGGAAAAAAATAAGCCGTAGGACCAAATTGAATTGGTACAGCCCAAGTATATGAAGTTGCTCCGAATGCCCGTATGGCTACCGAATCACCGGTACATAAAGAAGATTTACTTGGTACAGCGGTTACATTCGGTGGTATTTTAACAGGTACGGAAAAACTTGTTGTACTTAAACATCCATTACTTCCTGTAACCGTATAAGAATTAAAAACAATATTAGGTGAAACTGTGACACTTGCTAAATTCGAACCCGTTGTCCATGTATACGAACTTGCACCGTTAACAGTTAACAGCATGGTGTCGCCCATGCAAATTACAGTTTTAGATGGCACAATACTTAATGTAGGGGGTGTACTAACCGTTATAGTTGTATTTGTTGTATCAGAACAACCGGATGAATTTGCACCAACAAGCGTATATCTAGATGTTGAACTTGGACTAACTGA
>JANYCL010000114.1 GCA_025360355.1 Sphingobacteriaceae bacterium | reverse complement strand
GTTAAACTAAAATGTTTTTTTGATTAGAGCCTTAAATTATTTTTTAAGTGGTAATGGAATAACATAATAAATATTAGTTAACCATTTAGCCGTATCTTTTTCATGCATCGGATCAGTAACGTATTCTTCAATCAAATGACTTGGGGTTGGTAAATTATTTGCTTTAACATATTCATCCATTGCTTTATGTGCAATACTAATTTTATCATAAGGACCATAATATTGAACTTGTAAAACTCTCGAAGTTGGAACAGCAAATGTTTCATAACCTTTTATATTTGTTCCTTTGGGAACACAGGTAACCGCAGCGCAATCTGTTTCTCCTTTTTCCTGATCCTTACTAAAATAAATTGCTGAAGGTGCCATTAGAGTTGCAACTTTAGTTTTATCGAGTTCCTCAAATATTTTTGGGTAATTTTCTGCTAAAAATGGTGTTAGTTTTTCAAATGAAATTTTACCGCGTTTTCCAATAAATGTTTTTTCTTCCCAACTAACTTCTTTAATTTCATATTGAGCAGTTGGCGCGGCAACAGGCATTGATTCAACTGCAGTTTTAAATTTAGTTAATCCTTTTTCAAAATCACCACCCATCATTTTATCCATATTCATGAATAACATCATTGCTCTTCCCATAAAACCTATGTCAAAAGAAATTCCCCAAGTAACTTTAGCTCCACTATTTTCCGGTTTAACAGCATAGAATGTTCTTGAATCTCCCATTCTATCTAAAGTTAATGTTTGGATCACACTATCTCCTTCCGTAGAGTTTACAACCATTGTTCCTGTACCAACCTCTTTATTTCCGGTCCAAGAATAACCTGAACCTGCTTTCCCCATTTCGCCCATATAAGTAACTTTCATGTTCGGATCTTTTTCGCTCCATGGCGACCATTTTTCCTGAAAGAATTTTAAATCTCCAATTTGAGTTTTAACTATTGCCGGATCCGCGTTAACAACGATAGATCTTTCTACTGAAATTTCTTTTGGTCCAAATAAACATAGTATAAAATATCCTACTACTAAACCAATAATTACATACAATACTTTTTTCATTTTTTTATTTTGACGCTAATATATAAAAAAATGAAGTTGCTCTTAACGAAATAAAGCCCGAAAAAGGGTGAATCTGGGTACAAGTTTATTAACAATAGACTCTTAATTCCTTATGGGAAAAAACTAAAAGGGTGCAGGTTTATTAAATATCTTTAAATTCATGATCAAGAAAAACTTTTTTTGTTATTCTACTGTTTGCACTTTTGTTTCCAAGTTTGCGTAGTCAGACTTTAACAGTAAACGAAGTTATTTCGTGGGCAAGAGTTGATGCTGAAGTGGTAAATGAAAATCTTCTAAAAAAAGGCTGGGAACAATTCGGTTACGAGATCAACAAGGACAGTGGTTTTGTAAGGCGGACCTGGATGATCAAAAATAATTACAACGATCTTAAATCTTACTTTCAATATTACCAATCAGACGCAGACACCATTGAGAATTATATTATTTATCAATTCTCCGACCGCGACGCTTTTAATTCGTATAAAACTGATCTGAAGAAAATGGGCTACAAGCTTCAGAAAGAAAAGAAGAAGAAAAAGAAAAAAGAAAAAAATAAATACAAAGATAAAGAAGAGTTATTTTTAGCCGATAAGAGTTCTTCATTAATAAGTCTGAAAGAAGTTTTTTTATTGGGATTTAATACGTTTTTGGTTTCGTCTTACAACTCAAGATCTCATGTTGCAAAAAATATTTTAGAAGACGACAAGTAACTAAAACTTTAATTCGTCTACTGACCAAGCTTGGGGTTTCTCATTAAATAAAACTTTGGTTCTACTCCACACTTTTTCAAATAATTCTGAATCGCGGTAAGCATTCAGATCATTTTCATTTTCCCAAATACTGTAAGTGAAAAAAATATTCGGATGGATCTTATCCCGCAGTAACTCAACATGACTACATCCTTTAAAGCCCGCAATGAATTTCCAATTCTCTTTAAAAATTGCTTTAAAGTCTTCAACCTTGTCGGGTTGAAAAGACATTTTTACAATGCGCTTAATCATTGAACTCAACTATTAAATTAAAATCGAAGCTGCGGCCAACATCGCGCGGATATAACATTTTGTAGGCTGATTTACCATTAAGTGCAATTTCCAAATATCCAAAACCATTGAACATGGCTAAAGCATCACCAACTTTTACATCATCATAAGTTTCAGAGATCTTATTGATCCGTGCGCCCGGCAAAACAATACTGAATTTACGGTCGCCAAGTGTTTTATAAAATACATCTTTAGTTATATTGGTAATGATATTTCCAAAATCATCAATGTAAATTGATTTACCTTTTAAATTTTCCGGGGTGGAAAAACTTGAAAACTGATAAGCTTTGTAGTAATCTTCGGTTTCCATACCAATATCTTTTAAAGCTTTGCCTTCACTTATTTGCGCTGCCGCATCTACGAATACATCTTTAATAAAAAAATTATGCTGAGCAGGATTATTATAATACAACTGGTAAACCGTTTCGTTGAATTCTTGGTCTAACAGGGTAATTAAACCGTTATCCGGACAAATAACATATTGATCTTTGTAACGGGTTAGCAAATAGCGGCTGTTATCAACGCTATGGTTATTATTCATCGCTTTAAAACCGAGAATAAATTTTACACCTACCAAATGAATACTGTTTTCGGGGAAAAAACTTATAGAATTCCTTAAAATAAAGGCGGCATCTGAAATATTATTATCTTTGATATCACAGCTAAGATCTATTATTTGAACATTGCTAACTTTTTGCAATAAGCAAGCCTTAACGATGGCTAAATAAGGATCGCGGTAGCCCAGATCTGTTGTTAAGGTTACAATTGGCATTAGTGCAAAAGTAAAGATTATATAGAGTGAGATCTTTTAAAAATGCAGCTTTGATCAACAGTTTTATAAACATTTAAAAAAAAGAAATTTGTCAGAAAAAGTAATAGTACTAGAGAGCGTTGAACCTGTTGAAATATACGGCGTTAATGATGTTAAGCTAAACATAATTAAGAAGCACTTTGCCAAACTAAAAATTGTTGCACGAGGCTATAGCATTAAAGTTTTAGGAGAGGAAAATGAAATAACACACTTTGAAAAAAAATTAGACCTGCTAATAGAATATTATCATAAGAATGGGTTACTCACTGATAAAGTCATTGAAAGATTATTAGGTCCAACAGGTGACGAATTAATTGAAACCACCGAAGCACAGAACGATATTATTTTATTTGGAAATAACGGTCTTGTAGTAAAGGCAAGAACAGAGAACCAAAGGAAAATGGTAGTATCAATGGGAAAGAACGATATGATCTTTGCTGTTGGTCCTGCAGGAACTGGAAAAACTTACACTGCGGTTGCATTAGCAGTAAGGGCATTAAAAAATAAAGAAGTAAAACGTATTATTTTAACGCGTCCGGCTGTTGAAGCAGGAGAGAATCTTGGTTTTTTACCCGGAGATCTGAAAGAAAAACTGGATCCGTACATGCAGCCGCTTTACGATGCACTTTCGGATATGATCGCACCCGAGAAACTTGTTCAATATATCGAAAGCCGCGTTATACAAATTGCGCCGCTTGCTTTTATGCGAGGAAGAACTCTCGATAACGCATTTGTAATTTTAGATGAGGCGCAAAATACGACTGAGAGTCAGATGAAAATGTTTTTAACCCGTATGGGGAATAATGCGAAGTTTGTAATCACTGGTGATGTAACTCAAATAGATCTGCCTTCTAAACAACCTTCTGGATTATTACAAGCTATTAAACGTCTTAAAAAAATTGATGGGATCGATTTTATAGAGCTCGACAGCCGTGATGTTATCCGTCACCGCCTTGTGAGTGCCATTATTCAAAGTTATGAAGCCAACTAAAAAATATTTACTTTTATAGAACATTATGATAGATTTCATCAAGAGTAAAATAAAAGCATCAGCCGATCTGAAAACATCGTTGTTAAGTAATGATGCAATTTTAAATTCTATAAATTCGGTTGTGACAGAAATTATTGACTGTTACAAAAAAGACGGAAAAGTTTTATGGGCCGGTAACGGCGGAAGCGCTGCTGATGCGCAACATTTAGCAGCTGAGTTAAGCGGAAGATTTTATTATGATCGTCCCCCACTCTTTTCTGAAGCTTTACATGTAAACACAAGTTATACAACTGCAGTAGCGAATGATTATAGTTACGATGAAATTTATGCACGTTTAACAAGAGCGATGGGACGAAAAGGCGATGTATTAATTGGAATGTCGACCAGTGGAAACTCAGCTAATGTTGTGAAAGCTTTAGAAGTTGCAAACTCTTTAGGAATTATTACAGTTGGTTTTACAGGAGAAACAGGCGGAAAAATGAGTGGCTTATGTAAATACTTAATTAATATTCCTTCAAAAGATACGCCGCGAATTCAGGAATGTCATATGGTAATTGGTCATACCATTTGTGAACTAGTTGAAATAAATTTATTTCCTAAAAAATAATCTGCTATAAAAAATTGATCACCGAAGCCATAATATTAGCAGGAGGTTTTGGAACACGCTTACAAAGTGTTGTTTTTGATCTGCCAAAACCAATGGCTCCCGTTAATGAAAAACCATTTTTAGATTATCAGTTTCTTTATTTAAAACACTTCGGTATTAAAAAAGTTATTCTTTCGGTTGGACATTTACACCCAATGATAACTTTGCATTACGGAAATAGTTTTGAAGGTATGGAACTTGATTACGCCATTGAACATGCACCATTAGGAACTGGTGGCGGCTTACGGTTGGCAATAGAGAAATGTAATTCAAAATTGGTTTTAGTTTTAAATGGAGATTCTTTTTTCGATATAAATTTAAATTCTCTTTACAAGCAACACAATACTTTTATGGCAGATTGTTCTTTAGCTCTTCGTCAGGTTGAAGATACGTCGCGTTACGGAACAATTAAACAAGGAAATAATTCTGCTATCGCTTCATTTAAAGAAAAGACCGGAGAAGCAAAACCCGGTTTAATTAATGCAGGCATTTATATTCTCGATAAAGAAATTTATTTACAAAAAACAAAAGCCGGAAAAAAATTCTCGATCGAAAAAGATTTTTTTGAAAAGAAAATAAAAGAACTTAATATTTTCGGGTTTCCTTACACCGGTTATTTTATTGATATCGGGATCCCGGAAGATTTTGAAAAAGCACAAAATGACTTTAAAGAGTTTAAATATAAATAAGGACTGGACCTTATTCCTAGACCGCGATGGCGTTATCAATAAAAAATTGGATAACGACTACGTGAAACATTGGTCGGACTTTGAATTTTTGGAAGGTGTGCATGATGCTATGAAAATTCTGAATGGAAAATTCGGGCATATTGTTGTGGTAACTAATCAGCAAGGGATTGGAAAAGGATTATATAGGACTGAAGATCTTGAACTCATTCATCAAAACATGCTATATGAGATCGCTTATTTAGGTGGAAGAATTGATAAAGTTTATTTCTCTCCATTTTTAGATTCATTGAATCATCCAACACGCAAACCGGGAACAGGAATGGGTTTGGCAGCTAAAAAAGATTTTCCACAAATAGATTTTACAAGATCAATTATTGTTGGTGATAGTATTACAGATATGCAATTTGGCCGGGCACTTGGTATGAAAACCATTTTTATTTCTGAAGAAAAAAGAAACGACGGCAATATCGATTATTATTTTCCATCGTTGGTTGAATTTGCAATGGACCTTAGTAAATGAAAATATCTATCATAACCACAACCTACAACAGTGCTTCAACCATTGAACAAACCATTCAGTCGGTGTTAAATCAATCGTATACCAATATTGAATACATAATTGTTGATGGTGGTTCTACTGATGGAACAATGGATATTATTGCAAGATACAAAGCACAACTCAGTAAAATAATTTCGGAAAAAGATAATGGGATTTATGATGCGTTGAATAAAGGAATTGATCTGGCAACCGGAGATATAATTGGTATTTTACATTCTGATGATTTTTATATTAACTCAACTGTGATTGAACAAGTCGCAAATACATTTAATCAAAATCAATGTGATGGATTGTATGCGGATTTATATTATGTAGATAAAAATGATACTAATAAAATAAAACGGAAATGGCATTCAGGAAATTATTCAGACGGTGCTTTTTTAAACGGTTGGATGCCGCCTCACCCTACTTTCTTTGTGAAAAAAGAAATCTATGATCGGTTCGGAAAATTTAATTTACAATTTGCCACAGCCGCCGATTACGAACTAATGCTGCGCTTTA
>JANYCL010000099.1 GCA_025360355.1 Sphingobacteriaceae bacterium | reverse complement strand
TAATAGCATTCTCAACCTGTGCTTGTACGATTAATGGAGGAACAATTTTTTTTAGAGCTCCTTCTTCAATATTAAAATTATATTTTAAACGTTCTTCATAACGGATATGCTCGAGAGCTAAATAATCCTTTACGATTTTTAATTCTTCCTCTAAAAAGATCTCTTTATTCTTATTCATCAATAAAGTGTTCCTTAAAATATTGGATAATTGTGTGACAGCTTCTTTTGCTTTAGCAGGATCCTCGTCAATTAAAGCACGGATACTATTCATGCTGTTAAACATAAAATGCGGATTTAACTGCGATTTTAATTTATTCAGTTCAATATCCTTACTCGAAGCTTCCCAACGTAAATTCTGAATTTCCGTTCTCTTATAATTTTGTAAAAAATGAGATCCGAAATAAATAGCTGACCAAAATACATAAGGAACAACTGCATTTAAAACATTTTCAAGGGATACTTGCGTTGCTCTTTGTAATGAGCCTATAAATAAGAATATAATTGCCAGTACAAAACTCGAAACTAAAACATAGCCCAACTGAGGCATTACTTTTGTTTTTAAGATCCCGAATTTTAAAATAAAATATCTGTTAACATGGGTTAAAATTATACCTGTTAAAATAAAACCTGAATAAATAAAAAAATCACGGATCGAAATTTTATTCGTGAGTCCGTAAAAGAAAAGGTTAAGCGCCCAAAAGAACAACCAGCCGCCAACCTGACACATCCAATATATTTTTTGCTTCCTTATCAAAACACTTAAAAGTACAATTTTATAAAATTAGCAGGAAAAATAAGTGATGAAAGGTTAAAACCTTCTTTACAACAGCTAAAAAGCTTATGGAATGTTCATGTATTTATGACTTTGCAGCGAAACCATCCAGTTTTGGTGTTCTTTTACAAACTCAACAATTAAAGGCATCATTTCATCGCTTTTACTCCACTCAGGCTGTAAAAATAATAGACAATTCTTGTTTACTTTTTTTGCCTGTTCCAATGCCCATTCAAAATCATTTTTATTATATACTATAACTTTTAATTCATTAGCTTTTAAATAAACTTCCGGCAGCGGACTCATTGTTTTTTTGGGTGATAAACAGATCCAGTCCCAATTTCCGCTTAATGGAAACGCACCTGAAGTCTCAATGAAAGTTTCAATATTTTTTGATTTGAATTGCGCTGTAATGTAATCCATATTATACTGTAATGGTTCTCCTCCCGTAATAACAACCGCTTTTGATTTCGATTCCACAACTTTTGTCACCACATCATCTGCTTTTACCAGAGGATGTAAAGACGCATCCCAGCTTTCTTTCACATCGCACCAATGACAACCTACATCACAACCTCCTACCCTGACAAAATAAGCCGGCTTACCTGAATTAAATCCTTCACCCTGAATCGTGTAAAAATCTTCCATCACAGGTAGTAATTTACCTGCCTTTAATTGTTCAGCTTGCTCTGTATTAACGCTTTCTACTTTGTAATTCATTACGCTTGTAAAGGTAGCTGTTTAATTCGTAATTTTACGGGATGAACATTGGAATTGTTTGTTACCCTACTTTTGGCGGAAGCGGTGTTGTTGCTACCGAACTTGGTAAAGCCCTTGCTAAAAAAGGACACCGCGTACATTTTATGGCTTATAATTTGCCATTCCGACTTAATGCTTTCAGCGAAAATTTATTTTATCATGAAGTAAGCGTTAATGATTATCCTTTGTTCGAATATCAACCTTACGAATCTGCTTTAGCGAGTAAAATTGTTGATGTTGCTATGTACGAACGTTTGGATGTGCTACATGTGCATTACGCGATCCCTCACGCATCAGTTGCTTATTTAGCACAACAAATTTTAAAATCGAAAAAAATATTTTTACCATACATTACTACTTTACACGGAACTGATATTACTTTGGTAGGAAGAGATCCGTCATTTGAACCCGTGATCCGTTTTTCATTGAACAATAGCAACGCGATCACTTCAGTTTCTGAAAGTTTAAAGAAAGATACTTTATCAACTTTTAAGATCGATAACAAAATTGATGTTATTCCGAATTTTATTAACCTTGAGGATTACACAAAAACTCCTAATAGCTGTGAACGCAGACATTATGCCCCGAACGGAGAAAAAATAATGGTCCACGTTTC
>JANYCL010000094.1 GCA_025360355.1 Sphingobacteriaceae bacterium | reverse complement strand
TTAATTGTAAATCCTATTGCTAAATTCATTGATCATTATATTTTGCATTTAGGATTTTTAGATGGAAAAGCGGGATATTCAATTTCAAAGATCTCGGCATATGCAACATATTTAAAATATAAAAAACTGGGCGATCTGTATAATGCAAAAACCAAGTGATAATTTTTCTATTATTTTGAGTCGTACCGATAGCATTGGCGATGTTGTGCTGACGTTACCAATGGCAGGATATATTAAAAAGCATTTCCCAAAAAGTAAAATTATTTTTTTGGGAAGGAATTACACAAAAGATGTTGTTGCATTATCTGAACATGTTGATGAATTCATAAGTTGGGACGAAACTAAAACTTTACCGAAAGCAGATATTATCGTTCATGTATTTCCTGTAAAAGAAATTTCAAGTGCTGCAAAAAAAGCAGGAATTGGGCTAAGAGTTGGAACAAAGAACCGTTTATTTCATTGGGGAAATTGTAATAAATTAGTGGGTTTATCACGCAAAAATTCTCCGCTTCACGAATCGCAATTGAACATGAAGTTGCTGGAGTTTTTAAATATTCCCACCGAAATAAAATTGGATGAGATCAAAAATTATTACGGATTTACCAAAACGGAACTTCTTGCGGAAGAATTTTTGAAACTAATTGACAAAACAAGAGCAAATGTAATTCTTCATCCAAAGTCAAAAGGCAGTGCAAGAGAGTGGGGATTAGATAATTTTTCAGAATTGATCTCTTCATTACCTGAAGATAAATTTAAGATCTTCATCAGTGGCACAAAAGAAGAAGGAGAACAAGCCAAACCACTTTTCGAAAAACATAAAAATATTACTGATCTTACAGGTAAAATGAATTTGAAACAATTCATTTCATTTATTAATAATGCAGATGTTTTAGTTGCAGCAAGCACCGGACCATTACATATTGCTTCAGCTCTTGGAAAAAAAGCAATTGGTTTGTTCGCGCCAATGCGTCCAATTCATCCCGGAAGATGGATGCCTGTTGGAAAAAATGCTCATTATTTAGTTTTGGATAAAGACTGTTCTGATTGTAAAAAGAGTAAAGATTGTCATTGCATAAGAGAAATTAAATCGCGACAGATTGTCGAGATCCTGAATCATCCCGATAGCTATCGGGATCAGGATGACGGCCGAAACTAATTATAATTAATTGTATATTTAAAAAGTGAATACATATAAGGATAAAGTAATTTGGATCACCGGTGCAACCTCAGGTATTGGTGAAGCTTTAGCTTTGGAATTTGCAAAACATGAAGCAAGATTAATTTTATCGGGAAGAAGAGAAGATGAATTGAAACGTGTTGCTGCAGAAACAAAATTACCTGATTTAGATATAATGATCTTACCATTTGATCTATCAGACACATCAAAAGCAAGCGGTTTAGCAGCACAGGTGATGAATAAATTTGGGAAGATCGATATTCTAATAAATAATGGCGGACAAAGTCAGCGCTCTGAAGTAACGCAAACAGATGAAAAAACCGAACGCAATTTGTTTGAAGTAAATTATTTCAGCGCGGTAAATTTAAGCAAAGCTGTTTTGCCTTATATGCTGAAAAATAAACTTGGACAAATTGTTGTTGTTAGTAGCATCGCAGGAAAATTTGGATTTTATTTGCGGTCATCTTATTCTGCTGCTAAGCATGCACTCTATGGTTATTTCGAAAGTTTGCGTTTGGAGAATGAGAACAAAGGAATAAAAGTTTTAATGGTTTGTCCGGGAAAAGTAAAAACAAATATTTCGTTCAATGCATCTTCACCGAATGGAACTCATAATAAAATGGATGAGAGTCATGAGACTGCAATGAGTGCTGAAGAAGCCGCAAAACAAATAATCGCAGGTATTAGTAATAGTAAAGAAGAAATTTTTGTTGGCGGAAAAGAATTGGCTATCCTTAAAATAAAACGTTTTTTCCCTAAGTGGTTTAGTAAAATTATCCGGAAGCAGAATCCGTATTAAAAAAATTACTCTACAGTAACACTCTTCGCTAAATTTCTTGGCTGATCTACGTTACAACCGCGCATGACAGCAATGTGGTATGATAATAATTGCAAAGGCACAACAGAAATTAACGGCACCAATGCTTCATCAGTTTCCGGAATTTCAATAGTATAATCGGCCACTTCTTTTACATCTTTATCGCCTGATGTTACCACTGCAATAATTTGTCCGCGGCGTGCTTTTACTTCCTGAATGGTGCTCACTACTTTTTCGTAGTTAGCGCCTTTGGTTGCAATTACAAAAACGGGCATCTCTTCATCAATTAAAGCAATAGGACCATGTTTCATTTCAGCAGCAGGATAACCTTCAGCATGGATGTAAGAAATTTCTTTTAGTTTCAAGGCACCTTCTAATGCAACAGGGAATGTAAAACCTCTTCCTAAATATAATGCGTTTGTAGAGTCTTTATATTTGTAAGCAATTTCTTTAATGCGATCATTCAGTTTTAAAACTTCTTCAATTTTTTTTGGGATCGCTTCCAGTTCATATAAGATCTGACGGAAACGGCTTTCTGCCATTGTTCCTTTTATTCTTGCAACATGTAAAGCCATTAAGGTAAGAACTGTTACTTGTGCAGTAAATGCTTTTGTTGATGCAACTCCAATTTCCGGTCCGGCATGCGTGTATGAACCTGCATGCGTTGCGCGTGCGATGGAAGAACCAACAACATTACAAACGCCTACAATAGTTGCGCCTTTCGATTTTGCTAATTCAATTGCTGCTAATGTATCTGCAGTTTCACCACTTTGTGAAATGGCAATAATAATATCGTCTTCGTAAATTACCGGATTGCGGTATCTGAATTCAGATGCGTATTCAACTTCAACAGGAATGCGCGCAAATTCTTCGAACAAATATTCTCCAACCAAACCTGCGTGCCATGATGTACCGCACGCAATAAAAATAATGCGTTTTGCATTTTTAAATTTTGCTTCGTGCTCCACAATACCACCCAATTTCACTTCACCTTTTTCTGCATTCAATCTTCCGCGCATACTGTCTTTAAC
>JANYCL010000067.1 GCA_025360355.1 Sphingobacteriaceae bacterium | reverse complement strand
GTGCCGCTCGGACAAAACAAACCGGCTTCTTTCCCAAAAAGTTTAGCGGATTTTTCTTCCAGTTCAATAACTGTTGGATCTTCACCAAAAACATCATCACCAACTTTTGCATTCATCATTGCGTCCATCATAGCTTTGGTTGGTTTTGTTACTGTGTCGCTTCTTAAGTCTATTGTCATAATTCGAAAATTTAAATATTTAAAAAATCAAAGATTAAAAGATGGAAGGTATTATTTTTGAATTTTTAAACCTTAAATCTTTAAATCCTCGAAGGTCAATTTCTAATCATTAGCATCAGCCCGTCTCTTACCGGCAGTAATAAATTAATCACTCGTTTATCATCGCTTACTTTTTTATTGAAGGCATGAATTGCTTTTGTGTCTTCATCCATTTCATTTTCCGGTAAAACAACTTTTCCGCTCCATAAAACATTATCGGCAATAATTAAGCCGCCTTTTTTTACTTTATCAATTACCAGATCAAAATATAAAGCGTAATTACGTTTATCAGCATCAATAAATACAATGTCAATTTCTGAATTTAGTTTGGGAATTATTTTTGAAGCATCACCCGCCATTAATTCAATTTGTTTTGAATAAGATGATTGCTTAAAATATTTATCTGCGATCACATTTGTTTCTTCATTCGGATCGATCGTAATTAATTTCCCATCACTTTGTAAACCTTCAGCAAAACAAAGCGCCGAATAACCGGTATAAGTTCCGATTTCAAGAATATATTTTGGTTTTGTGAGTTTGGATATGAAACTTAATACACGGCCTTGTAAATGACCGCTAAGCATGCGGGGCGATAAAGCCTTTAAATGGGTTTCGCGGTTCAATGCATTTAGTAATTCCGATTCCTGTTCGGAGTGCTGTTCGCTGTAATTACTAATTGTTTCACTGATAAATTCCATGATCAAACCTAGCTAATTTCTGTCTAATAAAAAACCCCAACTATGCGTCAGGGTTTTTACAAAATATTTAAATTTAATTATTGAGGCACTTCATCAGGAATGATCGTTCCGTCAACTAAAACTCTTCCGCAATGTTCGCAAACAATAATTTTTTTGTTTGTTTTAATATCTAATTGTCGCTGAGGCGGGATCTTATTGTAACAACCACCACAAGCATCACGGTCAACAGTAACAACTGCTAAACCATTGCGTGTATTCGCGCGGATGCGTTTGTATGCGTTCAATAAACGGTCTTCAATTTTAGCTGAAGCTTTTTCTGATTCTTTCAATAAATCAACTTCTTCTTTTTCAGTTTCAGAAATAATTTCATCAAGCTCACCTTTTTTAACTTTAAGATCTTTTGTGCGCTCTTCAAATTCTGTTTTTGATTTTTCTAATAATTCTGATTTAAGAATTACGCCTGCTTTCGCTTCTTTAGTTCTTTTTTCAGCTAACTGAATTTCTAAATTCTGAAATTCTATTTCTTTTGTAATGGCATCGTACTCGCGGTTGTTGCGAACTTTGCCTTGTTGTGTTTCGTATTTTTTAATGTTAGCCTGAAAATCTTTTACAGCTTGTTTCTTTTCGTTGATTTGATTTTCAAGTTCTTCAACTTCTGTAGTTACGTTGTTCAAACGGGTTTCAAGTCCGGTAACAATATCTTCAAGGTCACTAACTTCTAAAGGAAGCTCACCACGTACAGTACGAAGTTTGTCGATCTTAGAGTCAATTAGTTGTAATTCGTAAAGAGAACGCAATTTTCCTTCAATGGAAGCGTCGATTTTTTCTTTGATTTTTGCGCACATAGTTTAAAAATAGTTTACCGGGTTGGTGTTTTCTTTCGATAAATAGGTGGCAAATGTAGTAAATTTTTTCCTAATTAATTCATAAAAAATCTCAGGGGTAAACTGCTCATTTTCAAAGTGTCCCGTATCGGCAATTAAAATCTTAGCTTCAGCATCAAAAAACTCATGGTATTTAATATCCGAACTTATATGAGCGTCTGAACCTGAGTTTATTGCATTTTTAATCAAAAAACTGCCGCTCCCACCGCAAAAGGCCACCTTTTTTATGGGTTTATTAAGAAGGGGAGTATGTTTAACCATTTTTAAATTAAAGGTCTTTTTAACCAGACTCAAAAACTCATTTTCACTAAGGGCCTTGTCAAACTCGCCGGTCATGCCGCTTCCAATATTTTGATAAGTATTATCTAATGGATAAATATCAAAAGCGACTTCTTCGTAAGGATGGCTTGCCAAAAGATTCTTTAAGAGATCTTTTTCCCTGTAGGATTCAAAAATAACCTCGATTCGTGTTTCATTCTCAAATTGTATTTTTCCTTTTTCGCCAACAACCGGATTCGAATTTTCATTTCCTTTAAATGTTCCGGTTCCATCCGTATTATAACTGCAATTATCGTAATTCCCAATGTTTCCGGCACCGACTTCAAATAAAGCATTCCTTACTTTTTCGGCATGTGCAACCGGTACATAGGTTACTAATTTTTTAAGTAATTGTTTTTTTGGCGCTAAAATTTTAAGGTTTGTTAATCCTAATTTCTCTGCTATTTTGGCATTAACACCGTTTTTTACATTGTCTAAATTGGTGTGAGCCGCATAAATTGCAATGTTGTTTTGAATGGCTTTTATAACCGTACGTTCAACATAATTATTACCGGTCAACCGTTTTAAACCAACGAAAATAATAGGGTGGTGGGCAATTATTAAATTACATTTTAATGCAATGGCTTCATCAATTACACTTTCAATACAATCCAGACTAAGCAGAACACCGGTAACTTTTGTCTCTTTGTTTCCTACCAACAAACCGCTGTTGTCGTAACTTTCCTGGTAAATAGGAGGAGCGAACTGTTCAATTTCCGAAATTATATCTTTGATTAACATCTAAGAGCGTGTTTAAAATTTATCTGATAATTTGTTTATGCTTCTTTTTGGCTGCGCCGGTGTTAAATTTTTCGCCATAAATATTCAATTATGCCTGCAAAATTTGTCTTGTCTCGCTCAAAAATAAGCTATAACCAAATTTACCATATAAATTTAAACAAGCTCTAACAAAAGAACGAAAAAACATCCTATTATAAATTTTCTGTTTATATTTAAAACATCTGAAAGAGCCCGGTAAAATATTGTTCTGGCCATTGGCGTTGATCTATGGTTTTTTAACCTTCTTGCGTAACCGCATTTATGATCTGGGCTTCATAAAGTCTTATAGTCCTAAAACACATACTATTTGCGTTGGTAATTTATCGGTTGGCGGAAGCGGAAAAACACCGCATATTGAATACTTAATAAAATTATTGAAGCAAGATTTTGTTTTGGCTACCCTGAGCCGCGGCTATAAAAGAAAAACATCAGGATTTATTATTGCGGATCAAACCAGTACTTGTTCTGATATTGGTGATGAACCTTTATTGTATAAAACGAAATATCCTGACCTAACGGTTTGCGTAGAGGTTAACAGGATCAAAGGTGTAAAAAAATTATCAGAACTTGAACCTTCTCCGCAAGTGATCTTGTTAGATGATGCTTTTCAACACCGCCCGATAAAATGCGGATTAAATATTGTGGTGAGCGAATATGATAATTTATATTTTAACGATTTTTTAATGCCTGTTGGAAGATTGCGGGAAAGTAAATCAGGAATTCATCGCGCTGATATAATCGTTATCAGTAAAACTCCGGAAAAAAGTACAGCTGTTGATATCCGTAATGTATTAAAAGATGTAAAACCCCGTCCGCACCAATATGTTTTTTTCTCTTATCTTAAATATGGTGAGATATATTCTATAAGCAATCCGACCGAAAAGATCAATACACTTAAAGATCTGTTCCGTTACCGATTAATTGTATTTACCGGAATCGCAAACGCTGTTCCAATGATCACTTATTTAAGAGAATATTCAGCTTCAGTTAGTCATTTGCCTTTTCCTGATCATCATGATTTCACTGTTGCGGATATTGCCAACATTCAGAAATATTACGAAACATTTGAGGGTGGTAATAAAATTATGGTGACCACCGAAAAAGACCTTATGCGTTTAAAACAACCCGAAATTTGGGCAATTGCCGAAAGAATGAATATTTTTGTACTCCCTGTTGAAGTTACATTTAAAGATAAAGCAGAAGAATTTAACGAGATCATTTTAAAATATGTTAGAACAAATAGAATTTACCACCAAAAGTATACTTGAGAAAACCAATAATTTTAAACCGGAAGTCGGAATAATTTTAGGAACAGGTTTAGGAGGATTAGTAAAAGAAATTACGGTTGAACACGTTTTGCCTTATGAAAGTATTCCGAACTTTCCTGTTTCAACAGTTGAAGGGCATAGCGGCAAATTAATTTTTGGAAACTTAGGAGGAAAAAATGTTGTTGCCATGCAAGGCCGTTTTCATTTTTACGAAGGCTACACTATGCATCAGGTAACATTTCCTGTGCGTGTTATGAAAGCGCTTGGTGTAAAAACAATTTGTGTTAGCAACGCTGCGGGAGGAATGAATCCGGATTTTGAGGTGGGCGAATTAATGATCATCAACGACCATATTAATTTATTTCCAACTAATCCTCTGATCGGAAAAAACATTAATGAGTTGGGTCCGCGTTTTCCCGATATGAGCGAAACGTATAATAAAAAATTAGTCGCGCTTGCTCTTGATATTGCAAAAGAAAAAAACATTAAAGTAAGCACTGGAGTTTATGCAGGATTATCCGGTCCATGTTTCGAAACACCTGCTGAATACCGTTGGTTATGGCGAATGGGAGCGGATGTAGTTGGGATGAGCACTGTACCTGAAGTTATTGTTGCAAAACACGCAGGATTAAATATTTTTGGTATTAGTATTGTTACAGATCTTGGTATAGAAGGAAAAGTATTTAATGTTACACACGAAGAAGTTCAGCATGTGGCAAATCTGCAGGAGCCCAAAATGACTTTGATAATGAAAGAATTGGTAAGCAGACTTTAAAATTCTTTTTTCTTAGCTTGTTTAATGTAATACACAGTTACCGAGATCATTCCTAAAATAAACGGAATTCCTGCCAGATCTTTGTGCTCAACAAATCCGAAAAATTCGGAGCACATCCAAAATGAGTTTGCTATTATCCAAAAACAAATTGCGAGATTAATGTAAAATTCGTTGTAGCCTTTTGATTTAAATAAAATATAGATCGCCATTGAAACCGTTGGCACGATCATGCAAACACCCAACCAACGCCATTCCATCATCCAACAAGTATCTTTTAATAACCAAAGCGGTATGTGCATGTTTTCCCAATACCTTGTTTCAGG
>JANYCL010000030.1 GCA_025360355.1 Sphingobacteriaceae bacterium | reverse complement strand
AGTGATCGCTCCAATAAATATTCCAACAAAAACTTCTACTAAGTGAATTGTATGTTCAGCACCGGATAAAGTTTGTGTTGCAGGATCGAGATAAGAACCAATACCAACTAATACAGCTGCTAATCCAACAAAGCTGTGAAGTATCGCAACTAATTGCGGCATGGCTGTCATCTCAACTTTTCTCGCCACCATAATTCCAATTACAGATGCAATAGCGATCGCTGAGATAATGTAAACATGACCTTGAACGCCTTGTCCGAGAACCGTTGCGATGATCGCGATGATCATTCCGACAATTCCGTAGAACACACCGCGTTTTGCGGATTCCTGAGAAGCTAATCCGCTCAGACTTAAAATAAACAGAATACTTGCAAATAAGTATGCGGCAGTTTGTATTTCTCTAACTATAAACATAATTTAATTTTTCTTTTTAATTTTTAGAACCTGGTCCCTGAGCTTAGCTGAAGAGTTATTTTTTAAACATTTTCAACATACGGTGAGTCACTACAAATCCACCAACAATATTAATACTGGCAATCAAAATTGCTACGGTAGCAAGAATGGTCATGATATTTCCCATATCATTTTTAGTTTGCAATAAACCTCCTGTAACAATGATACCACTGATAGCATTGGTAACAGCCATAAGTGGAGTGTGCAGTGCGTGCGATACGTTAGTGATCACTTGCCATCCAACAAAAATAGCTAACACAAATACAGTAAAGTGTTGAATAAACTCAGAAGGCGCAAATGCACCAACTAATAATAACAATGCACCAATAACTATCATTGTGACAACACTTGACCTTGCTTTTTTCTTTGCAATTGCTTCATCATTCGCTTTTGTTTCTTCTGCTGTTGGAGCTACAACTTTTTTAGCACCACCTCCTGCAGTCGGACTAACTTGTAATGGAGCAGGAGGCCAATTAACTTTTCCGTTGTAAGTTACCATTGCGCGTGATACAACAGCATCTTCCATATCGATCTTCCATTTTTCTGCTTTACCCATGTCATCTAATAAATGACATAAGTTATTTCCATATAATTGTGATGCCTGAGTTGGTAACTGATTTAATTTACCAACGATAGTAACTCCATTTGGCGTTGTAATAACTTCTCCATTTTTTGTTGCTACACAATTTCCACCGCTTGATGCTGCTAAGTCAACAACAACTGAACCCGGCTTCATTGCAGCAACGTGATAATCTAACCATAATTTAGGAGCTGGTCTGCCCGGAATTTGCGCTGTAGTAATTACGATATCACATTCCTTAGCTTGCTCTAAGAATAATTTCATTTCAGCTTCAATGAATTCTTTACTCATTTCTTTTGAGTAACCTGCTGAAGTAGCTCCGTCTTCATCAATTTCAACTGTTAAGAATTGCGCGCCCATCGATTCGATCTGCTCAGCAACTTCTTTACGTGTATCAAAGGCACGAACAATTGCACCTAGTGAATTCGCAGCACCTAATGCAGCTAATCCTGCAACACCTGCACCGATAACTAATATTTTTGCCGGCTCAACTTTTCCTGCCGCAGTAATTTGTCCGTTTAAAAATCTTCCGAAATAAAATGAACCTTCAATTACAGCGCGGTAACCTGCAATGTTTGCCATTGAAGAAAGTACGTCCATTTTTTGTGCGCGTGAAATACGGGGAATCGCATCCATCGCAACAGCATTTACTTTTTGATCAGCTAATTTTTTTAAGAGGTCAGGATTTTGTGCAGGCCATAAATAACTTAACAGAACCAATCCTTCTTTCATCATTCCAACTTCTTCAGTTGTTGGTTCTTTTACTTTAAGGACGATATCTGATTTACCATAAATATCTGCGGCAGTCGGAACAATTTTAGCTCCCGCATCTTCAAAATCTTTATCAGAAAAATTTGCTTTTACACCAGCGCCTTTTTGGATCTGAACTTCAAAGCCTTGTTTTTGCAAACGCTTTACGGTTTTGGGAGTTGCTGCAACTCTTAACTCGCCTGCGGATATTTCTGATGGAATTCCAACTTTCATAATTGTGATTTTTTTGAACAAATTAAATATTAATTAAATAAAACGAAACGGTTTTCTGTCCGTTCATCTTATCTTAAACCTGCGTTGATTTCTTTTAAAGCTTCTGAACCCGGACAAAGCACTTCTTTTGTAAGTGAATTAAGAGGCTTGTCGCTTGTTTGAAGTAAATGATGCAGATCTTGACTAGCTGGATCCACATATAATAATCCGGTAAGGATCTCGCTTTTTGCTTTCGCATTTAAAACAGCGTTCATTGCTGATTGTCTGTCTAACGGATCCCAGTCCTCCGATAGTTTATGTAATTCTATCATAGAACCATCGTGCATTTTTACTTGCTTGTGACTTCCTTTTCCATATTCAACACTGATCTCCTGCATCTGCGGAACAAAATCCATTGTTGCTGTTGCTTCTACATGCTGACGAACATAATCGTATGATTTTGTTGAACCAACATTGTTATTGAAAGTAACACAAGGAGAAATAACATTGATGAATGCAAATCCCGGATGTTTCATTGCTGCTTTAATAAGCGGAACCAGCTGCGTTTTATCACCTGAAAAACTTTGCGCAACAAAAGTTGCACCTAATTCTATTGCTAAACTTGCAAGATCGATCGATTCAAATAAATTTACTTGTCCGGTTTTGTTTTTTGAACCTTCATCAGCTGTTGCAGAATCTTGTCCTTTAGTTAAACCATAACAACCGTTATTCATTACAATATAAACCATGTTTAAATTACGGCGGATAACGTGAACAAATTGTCCCATACCAATGGAAGCAGTATCACCATCACCTGAAACACCGAAATAAATAAGATCACGGTTAGCCATGTTTGCACCTGTTGCAACTGAAGGCATACGACCGTGAACAGAATTAAATCCGTGCGAGTTACTTAAAAAATACGCAGGTGTTTTTGATGAACAACCAATACCGGAAAGTTTTGCTAAACGGTGCGGTTCAATATTCATCTCGTAGCAACCCTGTATAACAGCAGCACTGATCGAATCATGTCCGCATCCTGCGCATAGCGTAGAAAGGGACCCTTCGTAATAATCAATTGTATAACCGAGTTTATTTTTAGGTAATTCGGGATGGCGGAATGTTGGTCTAACGTAACTCATATTAAGCTTTTTTTAATTTTTTAGTACCTGATAAATTTTCTGCGATCTGCGTTAAAATATTATCAGCAGTAATTGGTAAACCATTATAATTTAAAACAGAAATTAATTTAGAAGGATTAATTCCTAATTCGATCATCAATAAACTTTTCATTTGCGCATCACGGTTTTGTTCAATAACAAAAACACGTTTGTGCGAATTAATAAAATCTTCAACTGTTTTATTGAACGGGAATGATTTGATACGGATAGCATCAACCGATTTTCCCTGAGCATTTAAAATATCCATTGCTTCTTCAGCAGCGTATTCTGAAGTTCCGAAAAATAAAATTCCGTTCTCAGATTTATTTGATTTCTGATATACATGCGGAGCCGGTACCATTTTTTTTGCAGTATTCCATTTTCTAATCAAACGATCCATATTACGCTGATACGATCCGCTGTCTTCAGTATAAACCGCGTACTCATCTCTTGAAGTTCCTCTTGTAAAGAATGAACCTTTAGAAGGATGTGTGCCCGGAATTGTACGGTAAGTGATACCATCTTTATCTACATCTAAGTAACGACCAAATTTTTCAATTTTTTCAAGAGCTGCTGCATCTAAAACTTTTCCTCTTTTATATTCACGTTTGTCATCCCAAACTAATGGCGGAGACATGTGATCATTCATTCCCAGATCAAGATCTGTCATTACAATTACCGGAGTTTGTAATCCTTCTGC
>JANYCL010000021.1 GCA_025360355.1 Sphingobacteriaceae bacterium | reverse complement strand
AGCGATTATTTAGAAAACAAGCCCGATATTATTTGTTTATCGAAAGGATTAACCGGAGGATACATGCCTTTGGGTGTTACAAGTTGCGCGCAATTTATTTATGATGCTTTTGTTAGTGAAGATAGAACAAAAACTTTTTTTCATGGACATAGTTATACCGGAAATCCAACTGCATGTTCGGCTGCACTGGCCAGCATGGATCTGATGGAGAAAAAAGAAACCTGGAATAATATTGATCGTATTTCAAAAAAACATTCTACTTTTCTGAATAAAATAAGAGGACATAAGGCAATAAAAAGTATCCGTCAAACCGGAACTATTTTAGCAATAGAATTAAATACTAACGAGCACACGCATTACTTAAACAATGCAGCCGAAAAAATAACAGAGTTCTATATGAAACACGGGATCTTGTTACGTCCGTTGGGTAACGTGTTTTATATTCTCCCGCCTTATTGTATTAATTTTTCGGACATGGATCTTATTTATTCAAGAACGGAAGAGTTCCTAAACTCTGCGTCTTAGCGTCTTTGCGAGATACATTTTACGCAAACTTACTCTTAGCAACGACTGTACAAGTTAACCTACTGACACAGCACAATTCATTTTGTTCGTTGTAAATTTTAATATCCCACACATGGTATTTACCGCTTACATTAATTGGAGTGCAAATTCCGGTGACAACACCACTCATTACTGCTTTAATATGGTTAGCGTTAATTTCAATCCCGACACCCATAAATAATTCGCGGTTAATGCAGCACCAACTTGCAACGCTGCCTAAAGTTTCTGCTAAAGCTACCGAAGCACCGCCGTGTAATAAGCCAAATGGCTGCCGTGTACGATTATCAACGGGCATAGATGCCTTAATGAAATTATCACCCATTTCTGTGAAGGTAATATTCATGTATTCGCCTAAGGTTCCCTCGTTTAAGGCGTTAATTTGGGTTAGGGAAGGGGTATTATGCCAAATGCTCATATTTAACTAACTTTGTGTAAACATTTACTAATTTAGGGTAAACATAATAATAATTGACCGCTTAATAAATTATTCACCATGAAAAAAATCACACTTTTATCTCTCGTTATGCTATTCGGATTATCATTTAATTTTAAAAAAGCGAAGGATGGTCCTAAGCCAACTATTTACGGTTTTAAAGTAAAAACAATTGATGGAGGCGAATTTGACATGGCCTCCTTAAAAGGAAAAAAAGTTTTGATCGTTAATACTGCGAGCGAGTGCGGTTTTACACCTCAATACAAACAACTGGAAGAAGTATTTGAAAAATATAAAGACAAAAATTTTACCATCATTGGTTTTCCCGCAAATAATTTCGGCGGACAAGAGCCCGGTTCAAATGTTGAGATCAAAGCATTTTGTACAAAAAATTACGGTGTAACTTTTCAGATGATGGAAAAAGTTTCCGTGAAGGGATCTGACATGTGTGAAATTTATAAATGGCTTACCAAAAAAGAACTGAATGGTGTTTCTGATAGTGGTGTAAGATGGAATTTTCAGAAATACATGATCGATGAAGATGGTCATTTGGTAGATAGTGTTGGATCAAACAAAAAACCAAATTGCGATAAAATTGTTAATTGGATAGAAGGGAAGAAATAAATCTACGAATAGCGAATCGGTACGAATTTACGAATCTAACCGCCTAGCAAACCCAGATTCGTACATTCGTATTAATTAGTATTCGTAGATAAATTAAAAGTAAAATGAAATTAGATATTTTAGCAATAGGAGTTCACCCGGATGATGTTGAATTATCGTGTGCAGGAACTATTTTAAAACATATTGCTGCTAAGAAAAAAGTGGGAATTTTGGATCTTACAAGAGGCGAATTAGGAACGCGCGGTACAGCTGAGATCAGAACAAAAGAAGCAAAGAAAGCGGCAAAAATTTTGGGAGTTTTGTTTCGTGAACAATTAAATATGGCTGATGGTCGTTTTGCTAATGATGATAAACATCAATTACAGATCATCGAAAAAATTCGTCAGTATCAACCCGAAATAGTTTTATGTAATGCTGTTAGTGATCGTCACCCGGATCATGGCCGTTCTGCTAAATTAGTTGCGGATGCTTGTTTTTATAGCGGACTAACAAAAATAGTTACCAAGCAAGGTAAAAAAAATCAAGCGGCCTGGCGACCAAAAGCTGTTTATCATTATGTTCAGGATAATTATATTCATCCTGATCTTGTTGTTGATATTTCAAAATTCATGGATAAAAAAATGGAAGCTATCCGTGCTTTTGAATCTCAATTCTATGATCCTAATTCAAAAGAACCTGCAACCGCAATTTCCGGCCCTGATTTTTTAGAATTCGTAAATGCAAAAGCTTTGATATTCGGACGTATTATTGGTGCGCGTTACGGTGAAGGCTTTATAACCAATCGCGCTATCGGTGTTAATTCACTGTTTAATCTGAAATAATGAGCGCTACAGAAAATCATAAAATATTATTGGTTGACGATGAGCCTGATATTTTGGATTTTCTAGGTTATAATTTAAAAAAAGAAGGCTATACTGTTATCACAGCATCTAATGGTGTTGAAGCCATTGCCATAGCAAAAAAAGAACTTCCGCATTTAATTGTGCTCGACATTATGATGCCGGAAATGGACGGTATTGAAACTTGCAGACAAATGCGTGAAATAAGTTCACTTGATAATTCTGTCATCACTTTTTTAACAGCCCGTAACGAAGAATACACTCAAGTGAGTGGGTTCGATATGGGTGCTGATGATTTTATTTCAAAGCCCATTAAGCCGCGTGTGTTTTTAAGCAGGGTAAAAGCCTTATTACGCCGTTATAAAAGTGATAAGCCCATTGTTCAGTCCATAATTGATCTCGGCGATCTGAAAATTGATATGGAAAAACACATGGTCTATAAAAATAATATCGCCATCGAGCTTCCTAAAAAAGAATTTAATTTGCTTACACTTCTTTCGAGCAAACCAGGAAAAGTTTTTAAACGGGAGAATATTTTGGATCTTGTGTGGGGAGATGAAGTTATTGTGGGTGATCGAACGATCGATGTTCACATCCGAAAACTCCGCGAAAAGCTAGGCGAAGAATATATCAAGACCATAAAAGGAGTAGGATATAAGTTTGAGTTCTAATAAATAAAAAAGCGACTGTCTCCAATCGCTTTTCATTCATCAGTTATACTGTTCCCTTAAAACATGTTAGCCACAATTAATAGTGTATTAACTATAAGCGATAAAACAAATAAATTAAATACCCATTTAGTTGGTGCTTGTGAAATAGAAGCAACCAAGTTTGCCATTGTAAAAGCTAAACCAACTATGAATTCCCATAATGGAGCACCTGCTTGAAAGACAAACATCGCAGCAATACCACCCATGATGCTTCCAATTAAAATGGCCATGCTTATTAATCCAAAATGACTGAATTTTAAACTTTCGATAAGATCATTATAACGTTTCGAAAGGCTTACTGTATTAGAATTTGCTAGAGTCGAGTGGCTTATTTGCGACTGACTAAAAGATTTTGTTATTGTTGTCATAATATTAAGTTTTAATTATGACTCAAAGTTACGCTGTGAAAAGCTCTTGTGAATTGACGTTCGTCAGCTTTTGGTATTGATATTTGTCAGTTTTTAAAATAAAAAAACCGAAATAAATCCGGCTTTTCTAAAACACATAATGAACAAATTGTTTTACATCCATTTGCTAAGAAATAAGTTTAACTCAGTTCTTAATTCTGTAAAATGTTTCTCAAAGCTTTCAACCATTTCTCTTTCTTCTTTATGATCTTCGGTTTTCCGATGGTCGGAAGCAATTGGGTTATCCTTAATACTGTTCTGAATAGCATTTTCATCATGATTGATCTGATGTTGGATCTGACGGATGTTATTAAGTTGAATTGTTAATTGATTTTGAAAATGCTCTACTTTTTGCGCTACTTCTTTGGAGGTGTTTTTTTGAATCACTTCTGCAATTCTTTTTTCTAAAAGTGGAACTTCATCCTTATAGAAGGCAAGTTTATTAAGCCATTCTGTATGTTCCTCGTGCTGGGTATAAATTTTCGTTTTCATATATTATTTGGTTAATGATTTATATATCAAAGGTATTTTGAAGGCTATAAATAGCTTTGATAAGGATCAGAAGCAGAACTGACTTTTGTCATGTTTAGCCAAAACCATTGCTGGATATTTGTATAAAATAAAACGCATGATTGAGTATAAGTTATATGTAGCAGAAAGTCTGATAAGAATATTTGCAGGTATTTTGTTCTTTTTTCAAGGCTACGATAAGTTATTCAAAATAAAAATTCCCAGTGTTATAGATACTTTTATGGGTGATGCATATAAACACCATATAAGCAGACCTTTGGTTATTCTTGTGGCATATTATACAACACTAACTGAGTTGATAGGCGGACTTCTATTGGTATTCGGATTCTTCACCAATTATGCTTTATATGCTTTGGGTTTGGATTTAATTTTGGTATGCTTTGCGTTTTCTATTATAGAGCCAATGTGGGATATGAAACATGTTTTCCCTCGGTTCATCCTAATCGTATTACTTCTTATACTGCCTCTTGAAAACAATAAATTAAGCCTTGATTATTTAATTAATTTAAAACTAAAATAATGAAAACAATTATTGCAGCAACCGACTTTTCGGCTTCGTCCTTAAACGCATGTTTATACGCGGCTACCATTGCCCAAAAATTAAATTGTAAATTAACCGTATTTAATCTCTTCGATATTCCGGTCGTACATTCTAATAGTGGTTTGTATTTTATTTCTTACGAATCGGTAAAAAAATACAGTGTTGATAAAATGAATAAGTTCATTCATAAAATTAAAACAGCTAAACATGGTTTGCATATTGAGCCATTCATAATTTCAGGTTCCTTCAAAAGCGAGATCGAAACTTTTATTTCAAAACATAACGTTGAAGCTGTGGTTATGGGTCTCGCTGCTAAAACTAAAGTTGAGAAATTTATTTATGGAAGTCATAGCACGGATATAGCAGGAAGAATTAAAGCGCCTGTAATAATTGTTCCTGAAAAATATAAAAAGCATAAATTAACTTCAGTGTTGCTTAGCGTCGACAATAATGAAAAATTGTATCATACATCATTAATAGCTCTCGAAAAATTTACGTTTGATGCCAATACAGGCATTAAGGTTCTATCGGTAAGGACGGAAGATGAATTATTCACACCAAAGCAGCAGGAACTTAAAATAAACAGAGCAACACTTAAAATAAATACGATCAAATCAAAAAATATTGAAAAAGGAATTGTAAGTTTTTGCAGAAAAAACAAAACTGATCTAATAGCTGTTATCAGTAAGCATCATTCAGCTTTGTACGATCTGTTTGCTGAAACTCACACAAAAAAAATTGCATTTGCCTCCAAAGTGCCGGTAATGGCAATACACGGATAATATTTTTTGAGTAAAATCAACAAAGCAGTTAAAATTTAAAATATGGAGCTCCAGGAAATAAAAAATAAAATAATCAATAACCAGATCTCGCAAGAGGAGATCATTAAATTATTAGATTCTTTACCTGTAAATAGAACCAGGAAAGGGAACCTTATGAAAAATTTAATAAAAGGTTATGTTGATACTTACACCGTACCTAATATGTTAAAGCTGGCACTGGAAACTTGTTTAATATTTTCTGTTGTAGTGGGGATAGTTATTTTATCTTATAAAGGCATTATTGATCCGGCAATAACAGCTGTTCTCATTGCGTTTTTGCTTGGTTTTTTATTTGGTAAAATCAGATTATAAAAAATTGAAATTATGACGATCACATTAGACCCCGAAAAAAAATTATCAGAAGTTCAGAAGGAATTTAATTTTACTTTCCCTTATCTTAAACTTGAATTTTTTAAACATAAACACGGTTTAAATGAAAGTAATTCTAAAAAAGACCGGTTAAACCCTGAATTAACTCTTAAAAAAGCAGGGCTTGTTAAAAATCAAAAAGCAGTTATTGTTGAAGAGAACATGTTAGTAATGGATCTTGAACAGATATTTCAAAATGTATTCGGTATTTCCGTACAGGTCTTCAGAAAATCCGGCAGATCATGGCTCGAAACTAGGATAACGGATAATTGGACCCTAAAACATCAGAATGATGAAGGAAAAGAACTAAGTTATATGTCGAAATAAACAATTAAATTTGGGCATGACAAAAAATTCAAATAGAAACGGAAACATTTTTGAACGTGTATCGCGTTATTGTACTGTATTTACGGGTAGCACTACGGCTTTTGTAATGGCCGCAGGCATAATTCTTGTATGGTTGGTCACCGGTCCGTTATTTGGTTTTTCAGATACATGGCAATTAGTTATTAATACAGGCACAACAATTGTCACTTTTCTCATGGTGTTTCTTATTCAGCGGGCACAAAATAAAGATTCAAAAGCAGTACATTTAAAACTAAATGAATTGATCGCTTCTTTAAAAGGGCCTAGCAACCGTTTAATTAATGTTGAAGAGTTAAATGAGGATGAAATAAAAATATTAGCTAATTACTTTCTTAAATTAAGCGAAATGGCCAAGAAGGAGAGCGATCTTTCGCAATCGCATTCCATCGAAGAGGCAGAAGAACTTCATAGAGGAAAATACACAAAATAATTAAGCTTTTAAATTTTTCAGTTTTTCCGAATTCAGTATCGTTATGTTACTGCCTTTGATCTCCAGTAATTTTTCTTCTTTAAAATCACTTAAAGTTCTTATCAAAGATTCCGTTGCTGTACCTACAATATTAGCGAGATCTTCGCGCGAAATGGAAATGCTGAAATTTTTGTCTTTTGATTTATCGTAACGGCTTTGTAATAAAATAAGTGCTTCGGCAACTCTTTTGCGAACCGAGCTATAAGCCAGATTAACCAATTGATTTTCTTTTTCAAGAATGTTATCGGAAAGCATCTTCACAAAGATCTTCATCACATTAATGTTATTATACATGAGCGAGTAAAAATCTTCCTTTGGGATCAAACAAACTTCTGAGTCCTCGAGGGCTTCAGCTGTTTCGGAATAAGATAATTCTTCCAATAACGCCGTGTAGCCAAAAAATTCACCTTCTTTATATAAAGTGGTTATTAATTCTTTCCCATATTCATGTGATTTAAAAGTCTTCACCTTTCCCTTTACAAGAAAATAAAGATAATTTGGCACATTGCCTTCACTAAAAATGATCTCTTTCTTTTTAAATGTTTTTACTCTTCTTTCTGCTGATAATTTTTTAAGATCATCTAGTTTAG
>JANYCL010000246.1 GCA_025360355.1 Sphingobacteriaceae bacterium | reverse complement strand
GTTCGTAATAGTATTTTCCTTGCGGCGACTGAAAAATGGTGTGTCGCTTTTGCGGAAAATTACCTAGTTTATGATAGATCGGCATTTTGTTATTGGCTTACACCTTTAACGTGGATATTTTGAGTTACAGTGATGGTACTTGCAGGCATGCTGCTGCGAGTGTCAATTTTTACTTTATAAAACACGGTATTCTCAATAAAGCGATTTTTAAGATTGCTGTCGTTTATACTCAACGCAGTAGAAACATCACTCGGTTTTATTGAATCGTTACCTGAACTATAAATGAAAGAATGTTGAATTTCAGGAAGAGTAGTTGCATTAATATAAAACTTAGCTGACCGTATATAAGAAAGGCCTATAGCGGTGGTTGGTGTTGCAGCTATTTTAAAGCTTGTACATTTCACTTCGCCAACAAGATTTGCGTTGGTACCGTTTTTCGCCAGTTCATCATTAATATTTGTTGGATAAGCAGGAGTTGTAAATGTTATCGTTGTATTCATTGTTTGGCTCGGTACCGCAACAGAATATGAATACGGAATATCAAATTCAACTGTCGTTCTTTTTTTAGCGCAACTAAAATATAAAGTCGCCATTAAAACGAACACTGTAGGAAATAAAACTTTTTTCATGTTACTTTTTTTAAATGCGCTTAAACCTTTTTTACCTGATTTAAGAGTCCTATAAAGATATATCTTTTTTTATAATTTCGGAAAGTTTTGGGCGTAAACGGCTTTTATAAACAGATAAACATTCTGGACCATTTTTTATCCTTCCTTTCCGCAATTTGCGCTGTTCCTCAATGGGTAAGGCGGCTATTTCCATACATTTAGGGGTACAACATCCGTTCGATCTTTCTTCACAATCAGGACATTGAATAAATAACAAATGACAATCATCATTTTTACAATTTACATGGCGGTCGCATGGCTTGCCACATTGATGACAATCAGATAAAACATCATCTGTTATCCTTTCGCCAATGCGTTCATCAAAAACAAAATTCATGCCTTTAAATTTGCTTTCCAAGCCTTGTTCCTTAATTTCTTTTGCATATTGAATAATGCCGCCTTGCAAATGATGAACGTCTTCAAATCCTTTATGTTTTAAATATGCACTTGCTTTTTCGCAACGGATCCCACCTGTGCAATACATTACAATTTTTTTATCTTCCTTGCCTTTTAAATGTTCAACTACTAGAGGTAATTCTTCGCGGAAAGTATCTGCATCCGGACAATAAGCTCTATCAAAATGACCAACTTCGCTCTCATAATGATTGCGCATATCAACCACAATTGTATTGGGATCGTTAACTGCATCGTTAAATTGTACTGCATTTAAATAAATTCCAGTGTTAGAGGAATCAAAATCTTCATCTTTAATTCCATCAGCAACAATTTTATCTTTTACTTTAATTACTAATTTGTAAAATGATTTTCCGTTGCCATCGAACGCAAATTTCAGGGGTACATTTTTAAATTCGGCTATAGTATTTAATTGTTTTTCGAATTCATCCCAGTTATGTTCGGGTACATTCATTTGCGCATTAATTCCTTCGGTGGCAATATAAATGCGTCCAAAACAATTCAGATCGTTCCATTGTTTAAAAAGTTGGTCGCGTAATTCGGTAGGGTTTTGAATTTTTACATAACGGTAAAACGAAATTGTTTTCCGGTTGAAGGATTCTTCTTTAAGACGTTTTTTGAGTTCGTCTTTTCCAATTCTATTTCTTAATTCACTCATTTTAATAGATATAAATGCAAGTTATACTATTATTAATTCCGTAAATATTTTTTTAAAATTCAGCATCCCGATAGCTATCGGGACAAAAATTATATTTACGTTTGCAAAGGTACGTTAATTCCTTTATAAAAAAGTGATCTAGCTCATGGATACGACAAATCAAAAAGTACTAATTATAGGCGCCGCCGGGCAAATTGGCATTGAGCTGGCATTGTCGTTAAGCGCAATGTATGGTTCGCAAAATATAATTATTTCCGATCTAAAACCTATTCCTTCTTTACCCGAAAATCCTTTTGAAAAACTCGATATTTTAGATAAGAATGCCTTATTCGATATCATTAAAAAACACCAAATAAAACAGGTTTATTTATTAGCGGCTTTACTATCAGCAACAGGAGAACAAAACCCTGCATTTGCATGGAAACTGAATATGGATGGCTTGTTTAATGTATTGGATCTCGCAAAAGAAAAACACATTAATAAGGTATACTGGCCAAGTTCTATTGCGGTTTTCGGACCAACAACCCCCCGCATAAATACCCCACAACATACAATAATGGAACCTTCAACCGTTTATGGTATAAGTAAACAAGCAGGTGAAGGCTGGTGTAATTGGTACTTTAATAAGCATGGTGTTGATGTAAGAAGCTTGAGATACCCTGGTTTAATTGGATGGAAATCGGCACCCGGGGGTGGAACTACCGATTATGCTGTACATATATTTTATGAAGCTCTAAAAAACAGCAAATACGAGTGTTTTTTGTCGGAAAATACCACTTTACCGATGATGCACATGGAAGATGCCATAAGGGCAACTCTCGAATTAATGCATGCCCCAGCCGAAAAGATCAAGACCAGAACTAGTTATAATTTATCTGGATTGAGTTTTAGTCCTAAAGAAATAGCCGCCGAGATAAAAAAGCATATTCCTGACTTCCAGATCACCTATAAACCCGATTTCAGACAGCCAATTGCTGATAGCTGGCCTGCAAGTATCGAAGATTCTACCGCACGTACCGAATGGGGATGGAAAGAGCATTATGATCTTAACCTTTTGGTGGAAAACATGTTAAAAAACTTAACAAATTTAGTTTCCAAATAATGTAACTATATTTAGAAACTGCTCGTAAAACTTAGGTGTATAAAGGTTTGTGGGGGGTTTATCGTTTAAAACCTCTTATTAAGCTAAAAGCCCAAAACGTTAAAAGATTATATTACTATATTTGATTATAGAATGAGGAAATTTACTTTAATAATTGTCTTTTTATATACTGTTTCCCTTGTACGATCTCAAGGTTATGAGGTAAATGGTAAGGATACCACTAACTTAACGGATGCTCAAGGTAAAAAACAAGGTAAGTGGGTAATTAAAGGTAAACATAAACCAGGCACTTGTTATCAGCCCGAACAAAAAATTGAAGAAGGTAAATACAACGATAATCGCAAAACAGGTCAGTGGATAGAATATTACTGCAATAGTAATATGAAAAATAAACTAACCTTCGTTAACGGCCGTCCTGATGGATACGCAATCATGTACCACGAAAACGGAAAAATTTCTGAAGAAGGAAACTGGAAAGCAAACCGCTGGACAGGTAATTACAAATTATATTACGATAACGGACAAGTTCAACACGAATTCAAATTCAATGAGAATGGAAAACGTGATGGCGGTCAAAAATATTTTTACGATAACGGACAAGTTGCTGTAGAAGGTAATTTCGCTAACGGTAAAGAAGCAGGTCTTATAAAAGAATATTACGAGAACGGAGATAAAAAAGCGGAAAAGAATTTTGCTGATGGTAATGTTGATGTTGGTTCTATAAAAGAATTTCAGCCAAGCAAACCTTTAGTTCCAAAATCAGATGTTCCTGCTGAGAATGCTCCGAAAGTTGTGATCAGTAAAGATGAAAAACCAAATGAAGCTGTAACACCAAAAGGACCAATGATTCTTAACGGACAAGCAACTTTATACAACAAGAACAAACAAATTACAAAAGACGGTGTATTTAAAGACAATCGTTTAATGGATGGTAAAGCCTACATTTATGATGATAATGGCATCTTAAGCCGCATCGCTGTGTATAAAAATGGTGTTTACGTTGGGGATACACAAGTAGAAAACTAAGATTTTCCTAGACAAATTTATATTAAAAGACGACGAATGTCGTCTTTTTTTCTTTTAACCAAAGTGTTAATTATAAGTTAATTATTTGTGTGTAGTTTTCATCATAGGTATTGACATTGTAATGTCTGTTCACTACATTTGGTATAATGAAAAGTTTATTCATCCCTATATTATTTTTCTTTTGCACTTTGCTTCATGCGCAAGCGCAGCCAATTATTAAAGGTAAGGATACTACTAATTGGGTAGATGGTGCCGGAAAAAAACAAGGCAAGTGGATCGTATTCGGGAAAGAAAAACAAGGTGAGTGTTATCAACCAACTCAAAAAGTTGAAGAAGGAAAATACAGAGAGAACCGCAAAACAGATATTTGGGTTCAGTATTTTTGTAATGGCAATGCAAAAAATAAAGTTACTTATATAAATGGCCGTCCTGATGGTTACGCTATCATGTATCACGAGAACGGAAAAGTGCAGGAAGAAGGAAATTGGAAAAATAACCGTTGGGTTGGTGAAATGAAACAATATTACGCTAACGGCGAAGTACAGCACGAATTTAAATTTAACGAAGGCGGCAAACGCGATGGTCAGCAAACTTATAAATACGAGAACGGACAAGTTGCAGTACAGGGAAATTTTAAAGAAGGTAAAGAGACCGGCGTTATAAAAGAATATTACGAAGACGGAAAACTGAAAGCAGAAAAAACATATAACAATGGTAACGTTGATGTAGCTTCTATTAAAACTTATGATGCTAAAAGTGAAACTGCTGTTAAAAAAGTAGAAGCTTCTAATGCTCCTAAAGCTGTAGTTGAAAAAGACGAAAAAGTAGCAGATGCTAAAGCACCAATGATATTAAATGGCAAATTCACTCTTTACAACAAAAATAAACAGGTAACTAAAGATGGTATTTTTAAAGATAACCGCTTAATGGATGGAAAAGCTTATCTCTACGATTACAATGGTATCCTCGAACGCATAGCAGTTTATAAAAACGGCGTGTATGCAGGCGATACTCCTATTGAAAATTGATCGTAATTCATAATATTAATTAAAAGACGGCTAAGCCGTCTTTTTTTTGTCTTTATTTATTCATTCCTTTATACTCTTATTAATTATGGATCACAATCTGCACTTATATAATACGCTTACCCGTAAAAAAGAAAAATTTACGCCGCTAGATCCTCCTTTTGTTGGGATGTATGTTTGCGGACCAACTGTTTACAGCGATGTACATTTAGGCAATTGCCGCACTTTTATTTCGTTTGATATAATTTACCGTTATTTAATTCATCTGGGCTATAAAGTGCG
>JANYCL010000007.1 GCA_025360355.1 Sphingobacteriaceae bacterium | reverse complement strand
TGAGATCCTCAGCTAAAGGATTATAACTTGTGTGCGCTAACCAATTTGTAGAAAAATGTTTTGTAACAGCTTGTTTAAAATCTAAATTATATTCGTTACGGCCATTTTGGTTCACATAAGTATTGAAAGTTAATTTATCCATCGTTTCAGCATCGTGTAACTCTGTATTAATTTGTCCGGTAAAACTCTCATAACCGTTCACAACAGAACCTGCTCCTTTACTTAATTGAATCGACTTGATCCATGTTCCCGGAATAAAAGTTAAACCATATCCATTTGCGAGTCCGCGCAAGTAAGGCATGTTTTCTTTTGTGATCTGTGCGTATTGTCCGGATAAGCCTAACATTTGAATTTGTTTTGTTCCTGTTACAGCATCTGCAAAGTTTACGTCGATACTTGGATTGGTTTCAAAACTTTCAGATAAATTACAACAAGCGGCTTTCATTAAAGATCTTTCATTCAGGATCTCTAATTTCATTGCGCTCATATACGAAATATCGGTTCCATTTGTACGATAAGCGATCTCTACTTCATTTAATAAAACACCACTGCTTAAATTAACAGACAAAGGTTTATCAATACTTTTCAGGATAACTGCCTCAGTTTTGTAACCAGTTAAAGAAAAAACAATCGTGTCGCTTTTTTTTGCTGTGAGTAATTTAAAATTTCCTGAAGTATCAGTTGTTGTAAATTCGCCATGCTTGATCTGCACAATAGCACTTGGTAACCCGACTTGTTTTTTATTCTGATCGAATTCAAATACTTTACCGTTCACTTGCGAAAAAGTGTGAGCGCAGGCAATTAAGCCCGTTAAGAGAAATAATAATTTTTTCATTATCAATTATTTCTTTTCAGTACAAACATGATCTTTATACTGACAACATTTAGGAAGTTTTTTGTAAGCAGCATCGTCGCCTTTCTTGTCGCCTGCATCATATCCTTTAGCGGCAATAGCTATTTGAATGAGATCAATGCTTGTTTTTTTGCTATCGTATGTAACTGAAAATGCTTTTTTTTCCGTATCCCAATTAGAGAGTTTTACACCCTTTATGTCGGCAGCATTCTCAATGCGTTTTTTGCAATCTTCACAGTTTCCTTTAACTACAAAGGTTTCCGTTTTAACAGTGTTTTGACTATTACTATAAAAGGATATTATTAATCCTAATACTAAAAAAATATTTTTCATGATAAATGATTTAATGGTTATACAATTTGGCTGATCCGCCTAAGGCAGATCTGTAAATTGAGGTCCTGATTTGCGTCCTTCGGACGGTCAGGATGACAATGAGGGAACCATTAAATTTTCAGAAAAGTAGTGCGGATAATATTGCTATGCAGAATATCCGGAGGCGGGAAAAAATATTTTGATGTTACAAATGAAACAGGTTCAGCTTTTGTATTAATAAAAGGGATCTCTGCAATAAACAAATTAATATCTGCTATCTGAAAATTAGAGCCGATGGCTTTCGTAAATGTAAAATCAGGAGCACAGCGTACAAAAGTATTTTCGTTAGCGCAGCAATCCATATTCATATCATCTTCTTCCCCTCCACAACAACTATTACTTTTGATTAAAAGACTTACTTTTTCAAGTTCACCACCACAATAATGCTTATAAACAGGAATACCTATGGCAGTCGTTACATAAACTACAACCATTAGTCCAAACAGATATTTTTTCAACGTTTTGATAGCTTAAAATTAATGAAAAAATTAATGAAAAAATGCTTTAATTTTCACATTTTTGTTAAAAGATTATAAGGTAATGGACAAGGGCAAAGCTAAATCGCGCATAGAGGAACTTTCGAAGGAATTGGAGCAACATAATTACAATTATTACGCTTTGGATAAACCAGCTATTAGCGATTATGAGTTTGATAAATTACTTGAAGAATTAATAGACCTTGAAAAACAATTTCCTGAATTTTTAAAAACAGATTCTCCGTCACAACGTGTTGGCGGAACAATTACTAAAGAATTTAAAAGCGTAAAGCATAAATATCCTATGTTGTCGCTATCCAATAGTTACAGTAAAGAAGACATGGAAGATTTCGACAGGCGTGTTTGTGAAGGTTTAGGAATGAAAGGAAATGATCTGTTCGCACAGGAAATAGAATATGTTTGTGAATTAAAATTTGACGGACTTTCTATTGGTTTAACTTATGTTGATGGAAAATTGCAGCAAGCCATTACACGTGGCGACGG
>JANYCL010000478.1 GCA_025360355.1 Sphingobacteriaceae bacterium | reverse complement strand
AAGGTGGTACGCATTGTGCTTGTGTTGTAACTGAAAAAATTATAAATGCAAATAGAATGTAAATTCGTTTCATGGTTTTTTATTTAATTAAAAATATCATTTATTCGTTAAATCAGCAAACCTTATGAGTACAAATACGTTTTGACTATATAAGTGGTCGGTTTGGTGAGAAAAAAAGCCCCATCGAAATGACAGGGCTCTTATTTTACATTATTAAATTTAGTATTTCGGTATCATGCCTCGTATTCCCATATCGACAGGATGTTCACCTGAGCCTGGCTCATAATAGCCAGGCCAAACACCGGTGTTATCTGACCATTCAAAACTTTTGTTAGTTGAAAGTGAAACTGTAACTGTAATATTAGCGGTTTCTAATCCTGTTATCACCAAAGGTGACGTTGCTGAAGTTAAAGTGCTATAAAGTTCTCCGGTTACTAAACAACTTCCGGGAGGAATTGGTGAAGTTGTGCTTATAGGATTTACAACAGTAGTTCCTGCTGCTTGTCCATCAAATAACAATCCTAATGTTTCAAAACCCCAATAGCCCTGTAAATGATTTCCTGGTCCGCCAGTACTTGCTGTTGGAGTTGCCATCATTGTTTTAACCTTATATTGATTCACGTAAGTTTTAAAACCGATAAAAGAAGCAACCGTACCCCATTGAGTAATTGTGCTTGTTGAAGCTGGATTTAAATATGGAATGTCGTAATTTTGATAAGCCAAAGAAATCCTTAACCATTGATAAGTACCCGGAGTTATCGCACTGATCGGAATGGCAAAAAAAGTATCACCTTCTTTTGCTGTGATCGACTGACAAAAGGTAATAGCATTTGAACCTGCACAATCTGTTTCAGGAGCGCGGTATAAAACTTTTCCAGAGCCTACAGCTACGGTACTATTTTGTGACAATTCAATATAATGTGCACTCATTTTGTTAAATCTTGGAGAAAAGCCGGCATTGGTTGAAGAAATTACTGCAGGATTACCAAAAGCATCTAAACGTGCTTGAGTTGAATCGAATTTAAATTTAAAAATTAAAAAAGGACCGGTACCGGTCATCGGGTAAATTGTATCGGGAGTAACACAACTTGCCGGCGGACAATTATTTGTCGGTGTTGGATCCGGTTCAGTTTCTTTTACAGTATCTTTTTTACAAGCTACAAAAGCTATACAAAAAGCGGCAAATAAAAATATTTTTTTCATTGAGGTTCTTTTTAAATTAAACGTAAATTTAAGCAATTTATTTCTATTATGCGACTCATAATTCAACGTGTTAAAAGTGCTTCCGTGAGTATAGATAATTCACTTTTCTCCTCTATAAATAGCGGCTTAATGGTTTTAGTTGGTATTGAAGATGCCGATGATGAAAAAGACTCCGAATGGCTAGTCCAAAAACTAATTAATCTTCGCATTTTTTCAGATACAGAAGGAAAAATGAATTTAAGTGTTAAGGAAATTAATGGGGAAATTTTAGTTGTGAGTCAGTTTACTTTGCACGCTTCAACACAAAAAGGCAATCGTCCTTCATTCATAAAAGCAGCGAGGCCCGAAAAAGCAATTCCTCTTTACGATAATTTCATAGAAAAAATAAATAAAGAATTAGGCAAAGAATGTAAAACCGGAAGTTTCGGTGCCGATATGCAAGTTGAATTAATTAATGATGGTCCGGTGACAATTTTTATTGATAGCAAGAATAGGGAATAGTGATTAGCGAATAGGAAATAGGGTAAATTTAATTTGAGAACTCTAAGTAGCTCTCTTCGTAAATTCGTAAAAATTCGTATTCGTAGATCAACCTAAATAAGATTTCAATAATTTACTTCTCGAACCGTGTTTTAAACGGCGCACTGCTTTTTCTTTTATTTGTCGTACGCGTTCGCGTGTGAGATCAAATTTTTCGCCGATCTCTTCTAAAGAATGCGCGTGTCCTCCACTCAATCCAAAATATAAACGCACAACATCTGCTTCCCGTCCTGTTAAAGTTGAAAGAGAGCGTTCAATTTCCTGACGTAAACTATCAGAAATTAATTCTTTATCAGGACTAATAACAGAAGGATTCTCCATTAAGTCGTACATATTACCGCCATCTTCACTTGTACCTAATGGTGCGTCCATGCTCATGTGACGACTATTATTTTTCATGGTGTCGATAATATCTCCTGGTAACATATCTAACGCATCAGCAACTTCATCGTAACTAGGTTCGCGCTCTAAATGTTGTTCTAACTTCGAATAGGTTTTATTTATTTTATTGATCGCACCAATTTTATTTAAAGGCAAACGCACAATTCGGCTTTGCTCTGCTAATGCTTGTAAAATACTTTGACGGATCCACCAAACTGCGTAAGAGATAAATTTAAATCCGCGTGTTTCATCAAAACGTTGTGCGGCTTTTATTAAACCTAAATTTCCTTCGTTAATTAAATCAGGTAAACTTAAACCTTGATTTTGATATTGTTTAGAAACCGAAACCACGAAACGCAAATTCGATTTTACCAATTTATCTAAAGCGGTTTGATCGCCCATTTTTATTTTCTTGGCCAGCTCAACTTCTTCATCGGCTGTTATCAATTCTACCTTACCAATATCTTGCAAATACATATCTAACGAGGCCGTCTCGCGGTTGGTGATCTGCTTGGTTATCTTCAGTTGGCGCATAGTTATCTCATTATAGGATTATACATTTATTACGCAGAAAGAAGCCTACGGTTACATTATTGGCTTATAGTTTTTACACAATTATTGTGAATTGAGTGGATAAACCCTTTTATTGAGTGAATAACTTGTGTCCAACAAGGCTTCTTTTTACCCTTAATTATTCTGAAATTAGCCCTCTATGCTGAAACGCTTACATATTAGCAATTTTGCTCTT